>NZ_JBWKEC010000006.1:131576-367857 GCF_056435645.1 Amycolatopsis sp. NPDC043889 | reverse complement strand
CCCTTCACGCGCGGCCGCTGTGCCTGCTGTGGCCGCTGGTGTACCTGGGACGAGAGCGGCGACCCTGAAGGTCCGTGAAGGCCTCCTTCACTACCCTCAGGGTAGGCAAGGAGGCCTTCACGGACACATGATCAGCCCCAGCCAAATCCAGTAGGCACCCAAGACGCTCTCGGCCCTGACCCGAATCGCCACTCACGACAGCCCCCTGCGCCGGCGTTGTGCTCTGGACACCGGTCACATGACCTCGCACATGACTTCCGGCACCTGCTCCCGTGCCCCGTCTCGGCCGAACATTGCTCCCATCGCATCGACCGAGGGAGCCGGAAGTGAACCACACGACTGAACAGAAGACCCGCAAGCAGGCCGTCCTGCACTTCATCCGCCACGCCGTGGAGATGCTGGTCGCGATGGTGGCCGGGATGATCGTCCTGGAGCCGGTCTGGTCGTTCCTGTGGCCGGGCCTTGCCGGGAACGTGACCGTGAACGCGCTGGTGATGGCGACGAACATGTCGATCGGGATGGCGCTGTGGATGCGGATCCGGCGCCACGGCTGGGCTTCGATCGCCGAGATGTCGGCCGCGATGTACCTGCCCTACGTGCTGTTCCTGCCGTTCTTCTGGACCGGCCTGGTCTCGGGTCCGACCCTGATGACGGCAGGGCACGTGCTGATGGTGCCCGCGATGCTCGCCGCCATGATCCGCCGCCGCGCCGAGTACGGGCTCTGACCATGCGACCCTTCGTCCGGATCACGCTTACCGTGCTGGCGTTCACCGTCGCCGCGCTGGCTCTGCCCGTCACACTCGGCGCGGTCACCCTCGGCGCCAGCTTCGAAAACCGCTACACACAGAGAACCGACGGGGTCGCGCCGCGCCCGGCCCACCGGCCGCACGATCCGGCGAAGCCCACCGCGGTGGTCGTCGTGGGGAACGAGGGTGCCGTCGTCTCCGACGCGCTCGCGCCCTACGAGGTCCTGGCGGCGACCGATGCGTTCAACGTCTACACCGTCGCGCCGGAGGTCCGGCCGGTCACCCTGACCGGCGGCCTCGACCTGATCCCCGACCTGGGTTTCGCCGATCTCGACAGGCTGCTTTCGTCCGCCGCGCCGGACGTCGTGGTGGTGCCCGCGCTGCCGGATCTCGGTGAGCCGACCACGCGGCCGGTGACCGACTGGCTGAAGCGTCAGTCGGCGCGGGGCTCGCTGCTCATGAGTGTCTGCAACGGTTCGGGTGTGCTCGCCACGGCCGGGCTCCTCGACAGGAGGAAGGCCACCGCGCACTGGATCCGCATCGGTGGCTTCGAGGACGAATTCCCCGCCGTGGACTGGGTTCGCGGCACGCGCTACGTCGACGACGGGAACATCGTGACCACGGCCGGCATCCTCTCCGGCATCGACGGGGCGCTCCACCTCACCGAGCGCTTCGCCGGCGCCGAAGCCGCGCGGAAGGCCGCGGATGCGGTCGGCTGGACCCACTACTCCCCCGGCCCCAGCCCGCCGATGACGCAGAACGGCTTCGATGCGGCGGACACCGTGGTCGGGTTCAACACGGCGTTCCGCTGGGACAAGCCGATGCTGGGTGTCCTGCTGACGAACGGGATCCGGGAACTGGAACTCGCCGCGGTGTTCGACACCTACGGGCAGTCGCTGGCGGTCGGGACGACGGCGGTCGGCCTCGACGGCACGCCGATCCGGTCCCGGCACGGACTGACCTTCGCGCCGCGTGGCACGCCGGCGACCGCCGACCACGACCGGTTGATCGTGCCCGGCGCCGACGCGGCCGCGAGTCGCGCCGCCGATCGGTACCCCGGGTTCTCGCCGGTGTATCTGCACGCGGCGCCGGGGTTCCCGTTCGACGCCGTACTCGAAGACCTCGTGCGCACCACGGACACCGCGACCACGCGGTGGACGGCCAGAACGCTGGAGTACCGGACCGAGCACCTCACGCTCGACGGCGAAGCGTGGCCGTGGACGGTCACGCTCCGGCCGTTCGGGCTGGCCGTCATCGGCCTGCTCGCGGCCTTCGGGATCCGAGCCCTCTATCGCCGGATCCGGACCACCCGGCGGCAGCCGGGCCCGGAGTGACCCTGTTCTTTTCGGACCGAGGCCTTCGGCCCTGTGTCAGTCACCGACCCGCGGGCCGGGGCCGGTCTCCCGGACGACGCGGTAGCGCGGATTCGCGCTCACCAGCGACTCGACCTCGCCCGGCAGGCCGTCGAGCGCCGCTTGGATGGCCGCGAGCCGTCCGGCGGTGTCCGACGTCTCCTCGAAATGCCGGTAGTCCGCCTCGCTCGCCCAGCTGACGACGTTGACGACCCTCGTCCCGTCCACACTCGCGTGGAAGCGTGGGTGTCCGGCCCGTCGACCGCGTACTCGATGATCGAGTAGAAGCCCTTGTCCTCACTCATGTTCACTCCTCGAAACAGGTGGTGGACCCGAGCCTTCACCCTCGACCTCGGTGGAGATCAAGAGTGACCTGCCCGACATGTTCCTCCGGCCGGGTCTGGCGGGCGGAGGTCCGCTCGACGAGGATCGTCCGATGCGCGACAGCAAGACGTTCGGCCTGATCGCCCGAGGCGGGCTCGTCTGCTACGCGGTCGTGCACCTGCTCGTCGCGTGGCTCGCGGCACAGGTCGCGCTCGGCGACAAGGCGAAGGCGGACAAGGCGGGCGCACTGCGGATGGTGGTCGCCGAGGGCGGCGCGTGGCTGCTGTGGCTGATCGCGGCTGGTCTCGCCGTCCTGGCGCTGTGGCAGCTCAGCGAAGCGATCACCGGGCACCGGCACGTCAAGGCACGACGGCGGACCGTACGCAGGATCGTCAGCGGGATCGAGGTCGTGCTGTACGGCCTCGTGTCCTACAGCGCGGTGAAGATCGCCGTCGCGGGCGCCGACGACGGGCAGGGCTCACTCGTCGCCGGGATCCTCGCGGAGTCGTACGGACCGGTTCTGGTCACCGCCGCCGGGATCGCCGTGGTCGCGGTGGCCGTGTTCCTCGCCCAGCGTGGTATCCGGAAGACCTTCACTCGGGAACTCGACTTCAGCGGTGCCTCCGAGCCCGCCAGGACCACGACGATCCGGCTCGGGCAGATCGGCTGGATCGCGCTCTCCGCCGCGTACGGCACCATCGGCGTGCTGACGGTCGTCGCGGCGGTCACGTTCGACCCGGCCAAGGCGGGCGGCCTCGACGCCGCGCTGAAGACGCTCTCCGCCCAGCCGTACGGCGGTCCGATGCTCCTCGTGCTCGCGGCGGGGATCGCCGCGTTCGGCGCCTTCGCGCTATTGGACGCGCGTTTCCGGAAGATCTGACCTGCCCGGCGAACCGACCTGTGGCACCGTGAACGACGTCTGGAGGTCGTGATGACAGGTGTGGTCGGGCTGATCCGCGAGCGAGGCGAGGACGATCGTCAGGCGCGGATCGTCGAGGTGCTGGTGGAGGCCTTCGAGGACCTCATGCGCGCGGACGCCGACGCGTTCCGCCGCAAGTTCCGGAAGATGGCCGCCGCCCCCTTCGCGTTCTACCGGGGTTCGGCGTGCCTGTTCTACGCGGACATGGCGCACGAGGACGATCCGTGGGCGAACGCCGAAACCAGCCGTGTGTGGATCCAGGGCGACCTGCACGCCGAGAACTTCGGCAGCTACATGGATTCGTCCGGGACGCTGGTGTTCGACGTCAACGACTTCGACGAGGCCTACCTCGGCTGCTTCACCTGGGACCTCAAACGACTGGCCGCCAGTGTCGCGCTGCTGGCGTGGAGCAAGGCGATCTCGGACGACGACATCGAGACGCTGATCGGCACCTATCTGCGCGCCTACGTCGAACAGGTCCGCGAGTACGCCGAGCGGCCCGGCGACGAACTCGTCCGGCTCCAGCTGGACAGCACCGAGGGCGTCCTCCACCACGTCCTGCTGAGGGCCCGGCTCAAGACACGGATCGACCTGCTCGACGAGCTGACCACTGTGGAGGATTACGACCGCAGGTTCCGGCACGGGCCTGGTGTCCGGGTCCTCGAGAAGGCCGAACACGAGATCGCGGCCAGGGCCTTCGAGTCCTATTTGGACACCATTCCGGAGAACAAGCGGTTCGGCAGCATCACCTACCGGGTCAAGGACATCGTCGGCCGGACCGGATTCGGCATCGGCTCAGCCGGGCTGCCCGCGTACAACATCCTCGTCGAAGGCCGGACACAGGCACTGGAGAACGACGTCGTCCTGTCGATGAAACAGGGCAACGTCGCGGCGCCGAGCCGTATCGTGTCCGAACAGAGCATCCGCGGCTACTTCACCAACGAGGGGCACCGTACCGCCGTCTCCCAGCGCGCCTTGCAGGCGCACGCGGATCCCTGGCTGGGCTACACGGAGATCGACGGGACCGGGTTCGTCGTCTCGGAGCTGTCACCTTACGTCGACGACCTGGACTGGTCGGATCTGACCGAACCGTCGGAGATGGGGCCGGTCCTCGACTACCTCGGCCGGGCCACCGCGAAGATGCACTGTGTGTCCGATTCGGACTCCGAGCAGACCCTCGTCGATTTCCAGAGCGAAGCGGCCATCGCCGGGGTCATCGGTGACCGTGAAGACGAATTCGTCCGCTCGCTGACCGAGTTCGCGATGGCCTACGCCGAGCAGTCAAGGGACGACCACCGGTTGTTCGTCGACGCCTTCCGCGGCGGGAAGATCCCCGCCGTCCGGCCCGCCGCTGAGGGCTGACCGGACGACGGGGACGCGCTACTCGCGGAGACCGATCGCCTCGATCGGCTTCGACCGCAGCGCCACGCGGGTGGCCAAGCCGAGCGACAGGACGCCGAGCAGGATCGCCCCGGCGACGACCCCGCCGAAGACGGTGATCGTGCCGGACGGCAGCGGGGTGCCGCGCAGACCGAGGTTCAGCAGTACCAGCGGAACCCCCGCCACCACGGTCCCCAGCAGCGCCGCGACGCCGGCCGTCGTCAGCGCTTCGAAGCGCATCATCCGCACCACCTGGCGTTTCGTCGTGCCGATCAGGCGCAGGAGCGCGAACTCCCGGGAGCGCTGAGCCGTGCTCATCACCAGCGTGTTCGCCACGGAGATCACGACGTAGCCGAGGATCACCCCGACCGCGACCAGGTTCACGTAGAACTGGGCCTGCTGCTGCCCGCCCGCGGGCGCCGCCACCGCCGAACCCGGCGTCACGACCAGTCCCGGGTAGCGGCTCGCGAGAGCTTGCAGCGCGGCGGTCACGGTGGCGGCGTCCGCGTCGGGCTGCTGCCGCACCAGCACCGAGTCGTCCATCCGATCGCCGGTGTGCGCCCTGGCGAGGTCCGCGGGCAGCACGTAACGGCCGAAAGCCTGGTCACGGCTGTAGGTGGCGACCAGCCGCAGCTTGGCCGGAGCGCCGTCACCGAAGTAGAACTCGACCTCGTCGCCGATCTTCTTCTCGTACCAGCCTGCTTCCGATTCGCTCATCGCGACGGTGTTCCCGGTCAAGTCGGTGATCTTGCCCGACACCACGCCCAGCTCCAGGTTCCCGCGGATCTGCGCGCCGTCCAGTCCTTGCGCCGCGTACCGCTCGACGCGCAGGCTGTCCCGTTCCTGCACCGTGTTGATCACCTCGGTGCGGACGACCGGGGTCGCGGCGGCCACCCCGGGGATCCGCCGCGCCGCCTCGGCGACCTCCGGCGAGAGCCCGCCCGTGCTCCCGGCGAGCACGTGGTCGGCGGTGGTCGACTCGACGGTCTCCTCCTGTCGCGCGGCGGCCGCGGAGGTCTGGCTGTAGAACATCGTCAGCGCGAACGAGACGGCCAGCATCACCGGCGTCACCGCGGCGGCGAGGCGGCGCGAGTTGGCCTGGCTGTTCGCCGCGGCCAGGTAGCCGCTGATCCGCGAGGTCCGGTTGAGCACCGGGGCGATCAGCCGCGTCATGACGGCGACGACCTTCGGGCTGACCACGGCCAGCCCGATCACGATGACCAGCGACGAACCACCCGAAGCCGCGAGCCCCGCGTCACCACGGACGAAGATCGGGGCCATCGATCCGCCGAAACCGGCCACCACCAGCGCGCAGCCGATGATGACGCGCACCCGGCCGAGTTCACGCCGCTCCACCGCGGCCTCGCCGAGCGCCTCCACCGGGCGGATCGACGACGGGCGCCGCGAGGCCGACCAGGCGGCCAGGCGTGCCGTGCCGAGACCGAGCGCCAGCGCGGCGACGAGGGGGATCGGGCTGAGCGCCAGTTCGAAGTCGGGCGGGATCACGCCGATGGCCCCGAAGGCGTTCCTCAGCCCGAAACCCACCGCCACCCCGAGGCCACTGCCCAGTACCCCGGCGACCACCGCGACGATCATCGTCTCGGCACCGATGAGCTTGCGGATCTGCTGAGGAGTCGCCGCGATCGCCCGCAGCAACGCGAACTCCCGGCGACGCTGGTTGATGACCAGCGCCAGCGTGCTGGCCACGACGAACACCGCGATGAGGAGGGCGAAGCCACCGAACGAGCCGGCCAGCGCCATCAGCAGCATCCGGGTCTGGCTGACGTCGAGGAACTCGACCGTGCTGCGCTCGACCCCGGTCGTCACCGTCACCTTGTCGGTGCCGACCGCGCCGCGGATCCGGTCGGCTAGGTCCCCCGGCGCGACACCCGGGTCCGCCAGCACACCGATCGCGTGCGCCTGGCCGGGTGTCCCGGCGAGTTCGGCGGCTTTCTCCGGTGAGAAGAACACCGCGGATTGCCGGGTGAGTCCGTCACCCGACTTCGGGGCGGCGATACCGGAAACCCTGAACTCCACCGGCGCCGAACGGACGGCGATCTTCACCCGCTGACCGACCGCCGCTCCGCTCCGCGACGCCAGGTCCGCGTCCAGGACGACCTCGTCGGCGCCCACGGGCGCCTGGCCGTCACGCAGCGAGAACGGCGCCAGCGCCGCGGCGTCCCAGTTGTGGCCCAACGACTGGCCGCCTTCGGGCCCGTTCAGCACCCGGCCGTCGGCCGTCACCACGGTGGCCGGGAAGCTCTGCTCCGCCACCACGCCGCGAACCCCCGGCACCGCGGCGATCGTCCCGGCGAGGCTCACCGGCACCGAAGCCTGCTCGGCGACCTGCTGGGTCTCGAGCGGGCCGGCACCCGGCGGGTCGACCGTCTGCTGACCGCCGACGACGACCGCCGCGTCCGCGTACCGCTGCGTCGGGACACCCGCGCGCAGACCGGATTCCATCAGGATGCCGCAACCGGCGACCAGCGCCGTCCCACAGAGGATCGCGACGAACGCGCCGACGAAACCGCTCAAGCGGGTCTTCGTCGTCTGCCAAGCCAAATCCCACATGACGTCACCACTCCCCGAGGTGGGTCATGCGCTCGGCGACCCGTTCCGGAGTCGGCTCCGGGAGATGGCCCGCCAGCTTGCCGTCGGCGAGGAACAGCACGCCGTGCGCGGCCGAAGCCGCGACCGGATCGTGGGTGACCATCAGCACGGTCTGCCCCATACCGTCCACAATGGAGCGGAGCAGATCGAGGACCTGGCGCGCGGTGCGCGTGTCCAGCGCCCCGGTCGGTTCGTCGGCGAGGACGACCTCGGGCCGGGTGATCAGCGCGCGGGCGATCGCGACCCGCTGCTGCTGGCCGCCGGAGAGTTCCGACGGGCGGTGTTCGAGCCGCTTCGCGATCCCGACTCCCTCGACGATCTCACGCAGCCACTGCGGATCCGGCTTCTTCCCGGCCAGCCGCGTCGGCAGCGTGATGTTCTGCAGGACGTTCAACGACGGCAACAGGTTGTAGGCCTGGAAGATGAACCCGATCCGGGTCCGCCGCAGTTCGGTGAGCGCTTTCTCGCGCAGCCTGTTCAGTTCCGTGTCCCCCAGCAGCACCCGGCCGGAACTCGGCTTGTCCAGCCCTGCCGCGCAGTGCAGGAAGGTGCTCTTGCCCGATCCCGACGGCCCCATCACCGCGGTGAACGTGCCCTTGCGCACCTCGACGGTCACCCCGTTCAAGGCCGTGACCGCGCCGTCGCCGGATCCGTAGACCTTGCTCACGGATTCCAGCGTCAAGGCGCGAGTGCCCCCTGAATTCATTGTTTCCCCTTAACCGGTGGTGATCTCTCCCCTGAAACCTACGGCCGGCGAGGGTCCGGATCGATCCCACGTGAGGGAAGACTCGTGGTAGTGCTGGCACCACCACGCGGCGGCCTGCGAGCGGTGTGACCGTTCGCCTTCTCCAGCGCGTGCGCGATCCCGAGCGCGCGCAGGTCGGCGTGACGTGCGGTGACCACCTGAACCCCGACCGGCAGTCCTTCGCCGGTGAATCCCGCCGGAACGGCGGTCGCCGGGCATTCCGTGGCGGAGATCAGGTAGGCCGCCCGCATCCAGTGCAGGTAGTCGTCCACTTCGGTCCCGCCCACCGTCTTCGGGTACTCCAGTTCGGCATCGAAGGGAAGTGCCTGGCTGGCGGGAAGAACGACGGCGTCCACATCGGAGAAATAGGCGCGGACAAGGTGGAAGAGTTCGGTGCGCAGCCGGATGGCCCTGGCGACGTCCACGCCGGTGAGCGTGTGTCCTTTCGCGACATTCCAGTGAATGGCCTGCTTGACCTTGTCCGGTTCGGCGTCGACGAGGTCACCGACCCCCTGCGCGTAGTTCAGGGCGCGGAAGGTCTGGAAGACCTCCTCGGCTCCGGTCAGGTCGGGACAGCCGGAGACGACTTCGGCACCGAGGCCGCGCAGCACGTCCACCTGGTCTTCCACGATCGCCGCGACCTCGGCGTCGACCGGCACCCGGCCGCCCAGATCCGGTGAGACCGCGATCCGCAGGCCGTCCAGCCGGGTCGGCAATCCGGCGGCGAACACGGTGCCGGAGTCGGGCAACGACAGCGGCGCGCGCTCGTCCGGGCCCGCCTGCACGGACAGCAGCAGGGCCGCGTCGGCGACCGTACGCCCCATCGGACCTTGGACGCCGAAGGTGAACCAGGCGTCTTTCGCCGGCCACGCCGGGACTCGGCCCGGACTCGGGCGGTGGCCGACGACATTGCAGAACGAGGCCGGATTCCGCAGCGATCCACCCATGTCGCTGCCGTCGGCCAGCGACGTCAGCCCCGCCGCGAGCGCGGCCGCGGCACCTCCGCTCGAACCGCCCGCGGAGCGGTCCGGCGCGTAGGGGTTGCGGGTCAGGCCGAACACCGGGTTGAAGGTGTGCGAACCCGCGCCGAACTCGGGAACGTTCGTCTTCCCGAAGACGATCGCCCCGGCCGCCCGCATCCGGGCGACGACGAGTTCGTCCGCGTCGGGAACGTTGTCCTCGAACGCGGGCGAGCCAAAGGTGGTGCGCATCCCGGCGGTCGCGTGGAGATCCTTCACCGCGAGCGGAAGCCCGTGCAGGGGCCCGATCGAGCGCCCGGCCGCCTGTGCTTCGTCGGCCGCCGCGGCGGCGGCCCGCGCCCTGTCCTCGTCGATGCTGACGACGGCGTTCAGGACCGGGTTCAACTCAGCAACGCGGTCGAGTGTGGCGTCGAGCAGTTCCCTCGCCGACAACTCGCCGGAGGCGAGCATCCTGGCCTGGGTGGTGGCGGGCAGATCGTTGATCGCGCTCACGCGCGGACCTCCTCGATATCGGTGACTCGGTAGGGAAAACCTTCAGTCCGGCAGCGGGTTCCTCCACTAGGCGGGGCACCTGGAGCTTCCTACGTTGGGACGAACGTTGCCGGGGAGGGGCGCAACGTCGACCGTCCCGTCACCGTTCAAGGAAGAGCGCATGACAGCATCCACCGCTCCATCCAAGACCACCTCGGCCCAGACCCGCAGGCTCGCGATCGGCGCGGGCGCCGGAACATCGCTGGAGTTCTTCGACTTCTCGATCTACACGGTCGCCTCCGCGCTGGTCTTCCCCAAGGTGTTCTTCTCCGGCGACACCGATCCCTGGTTCGCCTCGTTCATGAGCCTGGCGACCTACACGATCGGCTACGTCGTCGCGCCGCTCGGCGCGATCGTGATGGGCTGGGTGGGCGACCGCTACGGCCGCCGCCGCGCCATGCTCATCACCTTCTACCTCATGGGCGCGGCCACCGTCCTGATGGGACTGCTGCCCGGCTACGCCACGATCGGTGTGGCCGCGCCGTTGCTGCTCGTCCTGTTGCGCCTGGTGCACGGCTTCTCGCGCGGCGGCGAACTGGGCGGGGCGTCGGTACTCGCCGTGGAGCACGCGCCGCCGTCGCGGCGGGCGGCGTTCGGCGCGTTCGTCGCACTCGGGTCGCCGCTGGGTGCGCTGCTGGCGAACCTCGCGTTCGTGCTGATCTTCTCCTTGCCGCAAGGGGTCATCACCAGCTGGGGCTGGCGGATCCCGTTCATCGCGGGCGCGGTCGTCCTGGCCATCGGTGTCTGGGCGCGGCGTGCCCTCGAGGAATCGCCCGTGTTCCACGAGCTCGCGGCCAGCAAACTGGACGAGAAGATCGTCAAACTGCCGATCTGGAACGTCATCCGGGACAACTGGGGCAAGCTGCTGCTCGCGGCAGGCGCGAACACCGGTCTCAACGGTGTCATGTTCGTCCTGGCCGGATTCATGCTCTCCTATGCCGCCGGTCCGGCGCCGAAGGGCCTCGGCCTGGACATCCAGGACGTGCTGTGGTGCACGTTGCCCGGCCTCGCGCTCCACGCGGTCACGGTCGTGATCGGCGCACGGCTCTCCGACAAACTGGGCCGCAAACCCGTGATGCTCGCGTCGGCCGTCGCGGTCCTGGCCTACATGTTCCTGCTGTTCCCGATCGCGGAGATCGGCACGCTGACCGCATGGGCGCTCGCCATCGCCGTCGGTTTCGCCCTCACCGGGTTCCTGTTCGGCCCGCTGATCACCTACCTGACCGAGCTGTTCACACCCGAGCAACGGCAGTCCGGCGCCGGGTTGGCCTACCAGCTCGGCGCGGTGCTCGGCGGTGGCCTCGCGCCATCGATGGCGAACCGGCTCATCGAATGGACCGGCTCCTCGACGTCGGTCGGCCATTACCTCGCGGGCGGGATGGCGCTGACCGTCGTCTGCCTGCTGGCCCTTCCCGAAACCGCGCCAGGGAGGACCCACCGATGAAGGACGAACTCGCCGAACTGCGTCACCGCGTCGAGGTGCTGGAGGCCGAGGCCGAGATCCGCCGCATCCAGGCCCGCTACATGTTCCTCTGCGACACCCCGTGCCCGGAGTTCGGCGTCACCGGCGACGACCACCGCATCGAGCTGATCCTCGAGCTGTACGCCGAGGACGCCGTCTGGGAGGGCGTCGGCGAGCACTACGACGGGCAGTTCGGCCGCGCGGTGGGCAAGGACCGGATCCGGGCGCATTTCGAACGGTTCTGGGGCGAGAAGCGGGATCCGGCGCTGGTCCTCAACGCCCACTACCTGACGTCGGAGCAGATCCACGTCGACGGCGACCGGGCCGAGGGGCAATGGATCCATGTCCAGCCGTGGCTGTACGCCGACGGCACCGGCCTGCTGCGATCCAGCAGGCTCAACAACGCGTTCCGGCGCCAAGACGGCCACTGGCTCATCACCCGCACGCGGACCGAGAACGTCTTCATCGCCCCGCTGCCCGGCGGTTTCGCGTCGGACTTCCCGGCGGCGTCGGTCCTGATGGCGCCGGGCACCGGACAGTGAGAGGGACCTCGTGAGTGGTAAGGACGGTTAGAGCCAACGGTGTCTTGCGTACCTACCGGAGGTGGCTGCCGGTCGATCGCGGGTCCGTGAAGGCCTCCTTCCCTACGCTCAAGGTAGGGAAGGAGGCCTTCACGGACACCAGAACGCCGGCAACGGCACGTTAAGGCTGGCCCAGGTCCCTCGTGAGTGGTAAGGACGGCTAGAACCGTCCTTACCACTCACGAGACCACCTGCACCTACACGGTGACCTGGTGCTGCAGGACGTCCCGCACCAGAGTGCCGAGGCTGTCCGACTCGGTCTTGGCCTTGATCCGGGCCCGGTGCACATCGACGGTCTTCACGCTGGTGCCCAGCCGGCGCGCGATCAGCTGGCTGGGCAGGCCGTCGATCACCAGCCGGAGCACCTCCCGCTCGCGCGGGGTCAGGGTCGCGATCCGCTCGGCGACGGCTTTGCGGCAGGCGGCCGCCGAGAACCGTTCCGCCGCGACCACCAGCTGCGCCTGGACGACCTCCAGCATCCGCTGCGGTTCGTACGGTTTCTCGAGGAAGTCGACGGCTCCCAGCCGGAGCGCCCGTACCGACATCGGGATGTCGCCGTGCGCGGAGCAGAAGATCACCGGCGCAGGGAATTCGCGCGCGACGAGCTTCTCCTGCAGCTGCAGACCGCTGAGCCCCGGCATCCGGACATCGATGATCAGCACGCTCGGCTCGTCGGGGTCGAACTCCTCCAGGAACGTCGGCCCGTCCGGGTAGACGAGCGTCTGGATGCCGACGCTCTCCAGCAGGAACACCAGGGATTGGCGGATGGCCTCGTCGTCGTCGACGATGTAGACCACCGGCGACGTCTCGCCGCCGGATGCGGAATCGGTGGTGACCATGGAGAGCTCCTTACCATGAATCCCCGGCGAGCACCCGCTCCGCCCAGCAGGCGTGCCCGAGCAGTTCGGCTTCCCCGCCGCGACGCCCGACGAGCTGAAGGCCGAGCGGCAGACCCGCCGCGTCGGTGAACCCGGGCAGCGCGACCACGGGCAGGCCGAGCGCCTGCCAGCCCCGGCTCAGCACGGGATTTCCCGTCACCTCCAGTCCGCGCGGCGCCGCGCCGGGCGCGGCCGGGCCGAGCACGACGTCGTAGGAGCCGAACACCTCCGCGAGCCGGACCACACCGTCGGCGATGGTCGCGCGGGCGCCTTCGTACTCGTCGGACGAAGTCGCGGCGCCGGTCCGGAGCAGCTGCGCCAAGGGAGCGCTCAACCGCTCGGCCACGGCGAGCTCGGTGGCCCTTTCACGGGCCGCCTCGTAGGCCATCACCACCGGATGCGCATCGGTGAGGTCGGCCATCAGCCGTTCGTCCCGGAACGGCTCGACGGTCGCCCCTGCCTCCCGCAGGCGCCGCGCCGCTTGTGTCACGGCGTGCCGCATCGGCGATTCGACGACGTCGAGCGCGTCCGCGGACCACACCAGGATCCGCGGCGGCCTCGACTCCCGGGCGGGATCGGCGTCGCCGGTCAGCGCGGACCAGGCGATCGCGAGGTCGGAGACCGTGGCCGCGAAGACGCCGTGGCTGTCCAGGCTGGGGCTCAGCCCCGTCACCCCGGTGACCGGATACCGGCCATGGCTCATGACCAGCGACGCGACCCCGCAGTACGACGCCGGACGGGTGACCGATCCGGCGGTCTGCGAGCCCAGCGCCAGCGGAACCTGCCCGGACGCGACTGCGGCGGCCGATCCGCTCGACGAGCCGCCCGGGGTACGACCGGGAGCCGCGGGATTGCGGGTCGGGCCGGGAGCGAAGAACGCGAACTCGGTGGTGACCGTTTTCCCGAGCGGCACGGCGCCGGCCGCGCGCCACGCGGTCACGATCGCCGCGTCCGAGGTCGCCGGAGCGGCCGCCGCGCGCAACGCCGAACCGCAGCGGGTGGGCACGCTCGCCAGATCGATGATGTCCTTGACCCCGAGCGGCACGCCGCCGAGCGGCCCACCCACGCCCGGAAGGAAGGCCGTCCGTTCGACCCAGGCGTGCAGATCCGCTTCCGTCTCGGCGATCCGGGCCAATGCCCGCTTCGACGCCGCTTCCGGAGTGGTCCGTCCCTGCCGCAGATCCCGGGCGAGTTCCCGCAGCGGCCACGGGCGCGCGAGCCTCACTGCTCCTCCCACGCGGCATCCGCTTCCCAATAGTCGACCCCGCCGGCGCTCACCCCGTGCCGCCACTCCGAAGTACGCCTCAGCAGGGGCTCGACCCACGCGGTCACCTCGTCGGCGGCGTCGGGACCGTCGGCAGGGACCTGCCAGTGGACCCAGTCCAGCTCACGGCCCTCGGCGTCGTGCACGAACAGGTCCACATGGCGCCAGCCGTATCCGTGGTTGTCGTTGTAACACATCAAAATGGTGCGCTCGCTCATCCGGCTCCTCACGCGTTCGCGCCGGTCGGCGCGATCCGGTGGAATTCGCGCCGGAAGTAGGCGAGACCCCCGGCGTCCTCGTTGACGAAGACGTCCTCGACCTCGACGAAGAGCACGGTGTGCGTGCCCTGGGTGAACTCGGCGCCGACCCCGCCGATGAGGACGGCGGCCGCGTCGCGGACGACGGGGATGCGGAACCGGTCGTGATCCCAGACCTCGAACCGGAACCGGTCGAGCATCGGCACGTCCGTCGCACCGGCGAACTGCAGGGCGAGGTCCTTGTGCTGGGGCGCCAGGACGTTGATGGCCATCCGCCCGTTCGTCCGGAAGATGTCGTGCGTGTAGCTCGACTGGTTGACGCAGACCAGCAGGGTCGGCGGCGTGTCGGTGACCGAGCAGACCGCGCTCACCGTGATGCCGGCGCGGCCGCTGACGCCGTCGGTGGTGACGATGTTGACAGCCGTCGAAAGGTTCGCCATCGCCGCGCGGAACCGTCGCTGGGTCGTGGTCAGCTCATCGGGCATACCTCGACGCTAGAGCCGTTGCCGAAACCGGCGATATCCCGAGTTCCACCGCGCCGCCTGAGGATTTCCCTTACGTGTCCAGAGGCAGGGCGAACCCGAACCGGGAGCCCCCGCCTTCGCGCCGCTCGGCCCAGATGCTTCCGTGCTGCCGGGTGATGATGCGGTGGCTCAGCGCCAGCCCGATACCGCTGCCGCCGGGTTTGCTGGTGAACGACTCGGCGAAGGGGTCCCTGGCGATACCGCGGCCGTGATCGTCGACGGTGAGGACGCCGACGCCCTCCTTGGCGCGGGTGCCCACCGTGATCCGCCGCTGCACGGGTTCGCATTCGGTGGTCTCGTCGATCGCGTTGAGGCAGAGGTTCATCACCACCTGCCCGGTGAGGACCCGTTCGCACCGCACCGGCACCGGCGACGGATCGAGCCGGACCTGGACGTCCACGGCGTGCGGCGCGGCGCTCAGCTCGATGAAGTACAGGCACTCCCGGACGATCTCGTTCAGGTCGACCACCTGCTCGACCTGTTCCAGATGCCCGACGAAGGAGCGCAGTGAACCGACGATCTCCTTCGCCCGGTCGATCTGGCGGGCGACGCTGTCCAGGCCGTAGCCCATCTGCTCACGGACCTCACCACCGTCCGCCATCGTGGCGGCACGCGCCCGGATGCCCGCGATGAAGTTCGCGGCGGCGGCCAGCGGCTGGCCGAGTTCGTGCGCGATCGCCATCGCCATGTCCCCCATGGCGTTGTAGCGCGCCAGGTAGTTCTCGTGCCGCAGTTCCAGTTCTCGCCGCGCTTCGCCGCGCACCCGCTCGGAGACGTCGTGCAGGATCATCAGATACGCGTCGACCTCGGACTCCGACAGCCGTTCCAGGCTCCCTTCCAGCCAGGTCGCGTTCTCCCCCGGCAACTCCAGCTGCACCGGCCCGACCGGATCGGCGCCGGCCACCACCTCGGTCCAGCGCACCGGCCTGCCGCCCAGGTACAGCCGCGCGTACGCGGTCAGCGGCTCACCGGCCAGCCGGTCGTCGTCGCCGGTCAGGCCGAGGAAGGTCAGCGCGCTGTCCGTGGCGAACCGCACCGCTCCGGCGGCGTCGAGCATGAACGCCACGGTCGAGGTGTGCCGCGCCAGCGCGTCGACGTACGACGTCGTCAGCTTCAGCTCCCGTTCGACCTCCTCCGCGCGCTGGATGTCGCGGAACTGGACCATCACCGCGGGTCCCCGCTCCAGCTCGACCCGGATGGCCACCGCGTCCGTGGGGATCACGCGGCCGGACTTGCTCCGGTAGTGCCACACGATGCGGCTCGAACCGTGTTCCACCGCCGCCTGGAGCCACGCCCGTCCGATCACCCGGTCGTACTGCTGGGCGGAGCTGCTCATGTGGTTGGCCTTGAGCGGGCGCAGCTCCGAAAGGCTGAACTCGAGCATCTCGCACGCGGCGGGATTGGCCCACAGGATGTTCTTGGTCGCCGCGTCGTGGACGAGCACGCACACCTTCGAGGCGTTCATCATCGCCACGAAGTCGCCGGTGGCCAGCTCGGGCGCGATCGGATCGACCTGCACCGCCTCAGCATAGGAGTTCGCCGCCGGGCGGCCGGTAAGGATTTCCCCTACCGCCCTGCGTGGGAATCCCTCGCCGACGGCAGGCAATGACCAATGGCCACGCGCGGCGGTGATCCCTAGCGTCGGAGACATCTTCCCTACGACGCGAGGAGCGCCCGATGGCCCAGATCCAGGAGAGCCCGGCCGTGACACTCGACGATGTCCTGGCCGAACTCCTCGAGCGCCGTCAGGAGTTCCGGGACCAGAGGTACGTCTCCCGCGACTTCGTCGACCGGCTCAAGGCAGCAGGCGTCTACCGGTCCGCGACCCCCGAACGGTTCGGCGGCAGGCCCCTGCCCCCGGCCGAATTCCTGCGGATGGTGGAGCGGATCTCCGTCGTCGACGGATCCACCGGCTGGGTGGCCAGTTTCGGTTCCGCGCTGGTCTATCTCGCGGCGCTGCCCGTCGAGACGCAGGCCGAGCTGTACGCCGACGGTCCGGATGTGTGCTTCGCCGGTGGTCTCTTCCCCGTCCAACGAGCCGAACCCACCGCCTCCGGCTTCCTGGTCGACGGTCGCTGGAAGTTCGCGAGCGGCTGCATGGGCGCCGACGTCCTGGGCGTCGGGATCCCCGGAGACGACACGACCGCCGGAAAGCCGCGCACCGCGCTGCTGCGGCCCGAGCAGGTCGAGATCATCCAGGAGTGGGACGTCGTCGGGATGAAGGGCACCGGTTCCTTCGACCTGGTCGTCGACAAGGTCGAGGTCCCGCGCGAATGGACGTTCATCCGCGGCGGTGAACCCACCATCGACGAGCCGCTGTACCGCTACCCCACCCTCGCCTACGCCTCCCAGGTCCTGGCGGTCGTCGGCGCGGGTATCGCCCGCGCGGCGCTCGACTTCGCGACCGAGGTCGGCAGTGGCCGTTCGGGCGTCACGGGCGCGCCGAAACTCGCCGACCGCGCCTACTACCGGACGGGCCTGGCCGAAGCCGAGGCGACGATGCGTTCGGCGCGGGCGTACTTCTACGAGGTCACCGACGAAGCGTGGCAGACCGTGCTGGACGGCGATCCCGTGGCGCCGCACCAGAACGCCCATCTCCGGCTGGCCTCGACCCATCTCGCGAAGACCGCCGCCGAGACCGTCAACCGGGTCATCGGCCTGTCCGGGACCGGCGCCATCGCCAACGACCACCCGTTGCAATGGCTGCTCGGCGACGCCCTCGTCCCCCAGCAGCACGCCTTCCTGGGGCCGGCCATGTACGACGCCGCGGGTGCCGTGCTGATGGGCCATCCGCCCACCGTTCCCGGCTTCCAGTGACCCACCACCGACCGCTGACGAGGAGTTGGACCACCACCATGAGCGATACCCCGCTGCGCGTGCTGTTCTGCATCGGTATCAACCAGAACTTCTTCGACCTGCCCGAAGGCGGCGTCGCCGCCAGCGACGTGTGGACCGCCTTCGTCGCGCTGATGGACGGCATCAAGGGCCTGCCCGGCGTGGACTTCATCGGCGACATCGACGACGACTCGCATATGGTCGGCCCGTCCGACGGCTGGCCGTGGACCTGTTACCTGCTCTGCGACGTCGACACACAGGAGACCGTCAAGAAGGCGTGCGACTTCCTGCGCACCACACCGGTCGGCGACAGTCCGTGGAAGCTGTGGAAGTACGCCAAGATCGAAGCGCGCATCGGCCGCGCTCTCACTCCGCGCGAATACCGGGGCTGATCGCGATGGCCATCGAAAGCACAGCATTCACCGCCGCCACCGTGTACGACCTGCCGCCCGCGGACCTCGTCCTCGGCGACCGGGTCGCCGGCCGGATGTACACCGACCCGGCGATCTTCGACCAGGAGATGACGAAGATCTTCGAGCGGGCCTGGATCTGGGTCGCGCACGAATCGGAGCTGCCCAAGGCGGGCAGCTTCAAATCGACCCACGTCGGACGGCATCCGGTCATCGTGACCAAGGACCGCAAGGGCGAGATCCGCACGCTCGTGAACCGCTGCCGCCACCGGGGCGCGTCACTCTGCGAGAAGAAGACCGGTCACGCCAACGGATTCACCTGTCCATACCATGCCTGGTCCTACGGCCTGGACGGCAAACTGCGCGGCATCCCGTACCCCGACGGGTACGAGGGCGTCATGGACAAGGCCGATCTCGGGCTGAAGACCCTGCGTACCGAGTCCTACGGCGGGATGATCTTCGCGACCTTGAACGCCGACGCCGAGCCGTTGGCCGACTTCCTCGGCGACGTCAAACCGTGGATCGACCGCTTCATGGCGCAGGGTGGCGGCTATCCGGTGAAGGTGCTCGGCACCCATCGGTTCACCTACCGCGGCAACTGGAAGATCCAGCTGGAGAACACCACCGACGGGTACCACTTCCCCATCGTGCACCGCTCGTGGATGGCCTCGGTCGACGCCGAAACCGCCGAGATGATGTCGTTCATGACCGATCCGACCGCGCTCACCCACGACCTCGGCAACGGCCACTCGGTGATGCAGATGGTCCCCGAACACTCCGATCTCGACGCCGACGACGGCAGCGAGCCGCTCCAGCCGCGGTTCGACGGCCTGGTCGCCCAGCTCGAAGCCGCCGGAGCGGACGAAGCCGAGATCCGGAGGCTCGTCCGTGCCGTGCACGGCACGGGGTTCAACCTCAACCTGTTCCCGAACGTGTCGATGTCGATCTCGTTCTTCCGGGTGCTGCGGCCGATCAGTGTCGACGAGACCGTCATCGAACACGTCGCCCTCGGCAGCGACGGCCCGGCCGAGATCGTCGGGCCCGTCAACCGGGAGCGGCTGCGCGCCCACGAGCATTTCCAAGGTCCGTTCGGGTTCGGCACTCCGGACGACTCCGAGGGCTGGGACCGGGTGCAGCGCGGTGCCCAGGGCGCACCCGAGCTGCCGATCATGGTCAACCGCGGTCTGGGTCGCGAGAAGCCCTCCGCCGAGGGCTGGCCGACCAGCCACGTCACCGACGAGACCGGAATGCGGGCGGCGTACGCCCAATGGAAGCGGATGATGAGCGATGACTGAGACCCTCACCGATCCGCGGGTGGTCCGCGCGATCGAGCTGGCCTGGCGCGAGGCCGCGCTGCTGGACGCCAAGGAATACGAGGCCTGGCAACGGCTTTACGCCGAAGACGGGATGTACATCATCCCGATCGAGCGCGACGCCGAGGACTTCGACGACGTCCTCAACATGGTCCACGACGACGCCCGGATGCGCGGGTCGCGCGTGCGGCGGATGACCGAGGGCTACGCGATCGCCGCGGTGGACTCGGCGATCACCGTGCGGACCGTCTCTCGCTTCATCCCCACGGACGTCGACGACCGGTCGGTCACGCTCAAGGCCGCCCAGATCGTCGTGGCGTACAAACGCGGCCGTCACGACCTCTGGGCCGCGGACGTCGACTACGTCGTCCGCCTCGGCGCCGGTGGCGACGCGGATCGCTTCGCCCGCAAGGTCGTCCGGCTGGTCGACGCCGACGAAGCCGTTCCCGCCGCGGGATTCCTGCTGTGAGCGGCACCGCACCGGTCGCCGTGATCACCGGCGGGGCGACCGGGCTCGGCGAGCGGATCGCGCGACGCCTGCACAACGGCGGCCATCGGGTGGCGATCGCCGACCTCGACGAAGCGGCCGCGAAACGCCTCGCGACCGAACTGGACCGGAGCGGGGCGCACGCCCAGAGCTATCGCGTCGACGTCGCCAGCCGTCCCGACATCGATCAGCTGCTCGCGTCGGTGCTCGGGGACTTCGGCGGGGTCCAGGTACTGGTGAACAACGCCGCCCGCACGCAGGCCCGGCCGTTGCTGGAGATCACGCCGCAGGAGCTCGACGAGGTGATGGCGGTGAACTTCAACGGCACCTTCCATGCCTGCCAGCTGTTCGGCGCGCACATGGCCGAAGCCGGGTACGGCCGGATCGTCAACATGGCCTCCCTCGCGGGGCAGAACGGCGGCACCGCGACCGGCGGGCACTACGCGTCCTCCAAGGGCGCGATCCTGTCGGCGACCAAGGTGTTCGCCCGCGAGCTCGCCGCCAGGGGCGTCACCGTCAACGCGGTCTCCCCCGGACCGCAGGACAGCCCCATGGTCCACCGGATCGTCGGCGAAGAGAACCTCGACCGGCTGACGGCGGGCATCCCGGTCGGCCGGCTGGGCAGCATGACGTTCATCGCCGAGATGGTGGCGCTGCTCGCCTCCCCCGAAGCCGCCTCCGTCACCGGCGCCTGCTGGGACGCGAACGGTGGCCTGTTCATGCGCTGACCAGGAGGCACCCAGATGACGAACGTCCTCTTCCGCGTCGTCGAAATCACCGAAGAGACGCCGGAAATCCGTACCCTGCGGCTGGTCCGGCAGGACGCCGAGCCACTGCGGGTCCGGTACCGGGCGGGGGCGCACGTCGACGTGATCGGCCCGACGGGAGTGCTGAGGCAGTACTCGCTGTGCGGCGCCCCGGACGACCCGCGTTCGATCCTGATCGCCGTCAAACGGGAGCCGAATTCGCGGGGCGGATCCGCGGCGATGCATGAGGTTTCGGTCGGCGATCACCTGAAGATCAGCGAGCCGCGCAATCTGCTGAAGGTCGCCGAGGACGCCGACCGGCACGTCCTCGTGGCAGGCGGTATCGGTATCACTCCGCTGCTGTCGATGGCCTACGAGCTCCACAGCCGGGGCAGCGAATTCGAGCTGCACTATTTCGCCCGCTCCCGCGAAACCGCGGCGTTCGTGCAGCTGCTGGAAGAACGGGTGGAGTTCGCCGACCGGGTGCGGCCGCGTTTCGGCGTGCCCCGTGCCGAACAGCCCGCCGTCCTGCGGACGATCGCCGAGGACCTGACGCCGTCGGCCCACGTCTACACCTGTGGCCCGGACGGCTTCATGCGGCAGGTCGGCGACGTGCTCGGCCCGGTCGTCGGCGCGGACCACGTGCACGTCGAGCATTTCGAAGCCGCCGAGGTGGACACGTCGGCCGACCGCCCGCTCACCGTCGAACTCGACACCGGTGAGGAGTTCGAGGTACCGGCCGGGAAATCCATCCTGGCGGTCCTCGAGGACAACGGCGTCGAGGTCTTCAAATCCTGCGAGGAAGGCATTTGCGGCTCGTGCGTGTCCGGCGTGCTGGAGGGAACCCCGGACCATCGGGACAACTGCCTGACCGCCGCCGATCGCGAAGGCCAGATGGCGCTCTGCGTCTCACGAGCGCTCACCGACCGACTCGTCATCGAGCTGTACTGAGCGAAAACCAGTGTCCGGGCGGCCGGGCGGTCCTAAGGGGACACTGCACGCATGGCGACCGGGCTGAGCCTCCTCTCGTGGGTGCTGTTCGCGAGTTCCGGCCCGCTGGCCAAGGCGGTGATGGAGGCGGGCTGGTCCCCGGCCGCGGTGCCGCGGCCACGGGCGCCGCGGTTCCGTCGCGCCGACCTGTGGCCGCTCGCGGGTTACGGTCTGCTCGGGTCTTCCGCGGTCCTCGGCGGCCTCCGGATCCCGGTGTGGCCGGCCCTGCTGACGCCGGCCGTGGCAGGCACCGCCTTGCCCTATCTGGCCGGGCTGTGGGCATTGCGCACGCTGCCTTCGGCGCCGGCGAGCGTGCTGTCTCTCGCGGAGCCGGTCGTCGCAGCCACGCTCGCCTGGCTCCTGCTCGGTCAGTCACTCGGCCCGGCGCGGCTCGCCGGAGCGGCCATCCTGCTCGTCGTCGCCAGCCCCGAATGGCGAATAGCCGGGCGACCGCTCCGCTGGCACGCTGGATCCGGTCCGCTCCGCCGAGAAAGGGTGATCCCCGGTGACGCGTCCCCTGGTACTGGACCCGCACGGCCACGACATCCACGCCGAGAACGAGCGCTTGCGCGAGCGTGGCCCGATCACCCGGGTGGAGTTACCCGGCGGTGTGGTGGCGTGGTCGGTCACGGGTTACGAACTCCTGCGCGACCTGCTCAGCGACCCGCGCGTGTCCAAAGACGCGCGTCAGCACTGGCCCGCACTGGCCGACGTCAGCGCGGACTGGCCGTTGCTGGTGTGGGTCTCGGTGCGGAACATGTTCACCGCCTACGGCGCCGACCACAAAAGGCTGCGCTCGCTCGTGACGCAGGCTTTCACGGCACGCCGGATCGCGACGCTGGAACCCTGGATCACCCGGATCGTCGACGGCCTCCTGACCGGACTCGAAGCCCTGCCCGAGGGCGAACCTGTTGACCTGCGGGAGAATTTCGCCTATCCGGTGCCCATCGAAGTCATCTGCCACCTCTTCGGCGTACCGGACTCCGCGCGCGCCGGACTGCGCCACTCCGTCGACGTCTTCTTCCGGACCTCGGCGAGCCAGGAGGCCATGCTGGCCGCCTACCAGGACATCCACTCGATCTTCACCGAACTCGTCGCCGAGAAGCGGACGAACCCCGGCGAGGACCTCACCACCGCCCTCCTCGCCGCGCACACCCAGGACGACGGCGCCCGGCTGGACGAAACGGAACTCCTCGACACCCTGATCCTGTTCATTTCGGCGGGCCACGAAACTACCGTCAATCTCCTCGACCAGACCATCACCGCCCTGCTGACCCATCCCGGCCAACTCGCCATGCTCCGCGACGGCCGGGTCTCGTGGGCCGACGCGATCGAGGAAACGCTGCGCTGGCAAGCACCCGTGGCCAACCTGCCGTTGCGCTACGCCGTCGAGGACATCTCCGTCGCCGACGTCGTCATTCGGAAAGGCGACGCGATTCTGGCGGGTTACGCGGCCGCCGGACGCGACCCGGCGGTGCACGGGCACGACGCCGACGCGTTCGACGTCACCCGCGCCGACAAAGCGCATGTCGCGTTCGGCTACGGCGCGCATTACTGCATCGGCGCTCCACTGGCCCGGTTGGAGGCCGCGATCGCCCTTCCGGCCTTGTTCGCACGCTTCCCGGACATGACCCTCGCGACCACCCCCGACGCGATGCGGCACCTCGACTCGTTCATTTCCAACGGACATCGCGTACTGCCGGTCTTGCTGAACCGGCGGGTGTCGGCCTCGTAGCCTGGGGTCAGCGCCGCCGGAACCGCGCCGCCAGCGCGGCCACCGGCGACCGCCGCGCCCGTACCGGCAGCCTGCCGGACGTGATGTCCTCCAGCAGCGTCGCCACGGTCTCCCGCGCACAAGTCCGGTTCGCGCCGATTCCGCCCGAGGGGCCGCGTTTGATCCAGCCGACCACGTAGGCGCCGCTGAGTCCGTCGACGCGGCCGGCGGTGTTCGGGATCGTGCCGCGGGCGTCGTCGAACGGAAGACCCGGCACCGGCACACCTCGATAGCCGACAGCGCGCACGACCTGACCCGCCGCGATTTCGACCGGCTCGTCCCGGCCCGTGACGCGAAGGCCCCGCACCTGCGTGTCGCCGATGATCGCGGTGGGCGCTGAGTGGAAGCGCAGGACGATCCGGCGTCCGTCCGAGGTCGGCGGCGCCGTCCAGTCGACGGTCTCGCGGCCGAGTTCACGCAGCAGGGCCGCTTTGCCGTTGCCGGCGTCGATCGCGGCCGTGGTGCGCGGGTCCGCGTCGTCGACGACGAGCGGCACCTCGGCGCGCCCCGCCAGCGCGAGCAACTCCGGCGAGGTGTAGGCCGCGTCCTCGGGCCCGCGCCGGGCGAGCAGCACGACTTCCCGGATCTTGCTGGTACGCAAGCGTTCCAGCGCGTGCGGGGCGATCGTGGTCCTGGCGAGGTCGTCGGGGTCGGCGGTCAGGATCCGGGCGACGTCGAGCGCGACGTTGCCGGTGCCGACCAGCACGACCCGTTCCGCGGACAGGTCCACCGCGTTCACCGGCACGTCCGGATGACCGTTGTACCAGGCGACGACGGTGGTCGCGGCGATGCTGCCGGGCAGTTCCTCGCCATCGAGGCCGAGACCGCGCGCGGAAGAGGCACCGACCGCGTAGACGACCGCGTCGTGGCGCTCGGCCAGCTCGTCCACGGACACATCGCGGCCGACCTCGGTGCCCAGGCGCATCCGCAGCCGCGGGTGCTCGTGAAGGCGCGAGAACGTCTCGCCGATCCGCTTCGTGGCGGGATGGTCCGGAGCGACGCCGTAACGGACGAGCCCGCCCGCGACCGGCAGCCGGTCGATCAGGGTGACCCGCGCGTTCGTGTGGAGGAGCAGGTCCTCCACGGCGTACATACCGGCCGGGCCGGTGCCGACGACGGCGATGTCGGGTGGCGCGAAATCGCTGGGGATGGCCCGGTCGAACGTCGGCGGGGCCCACTGGTGGAAGTTCGGCGCGGGATCCGCCGAGGGGACGGCCTCACGGTCGGCGTAGAAGGCCGCGTTGATTCCCGCGTAGACCTTCAGCGATCCGGTCAGCAGATCCGCCGGGAAGATCGCGTCCACCGGGCAGGCGTCCGCGCAGGCCCCGCAGTCGATGCACGAGGCCGGATCGACGTAGAGCATCTCGGTGGTGCCGAAGTCGGGCTCGTCCGGCGTCGGGTGGATGCAGTTGACCGGGCAGACCGACACGCAGGTGGCGTCGTTGCAGCAGGTCTGGGTGATCGCGAAGGCCATGTCAGATCAGGTTCGCCCGCTTGTAGAACACCAGCGCGGGACGGGTGAGCAGACCGCAGGAGCCGAGGAACTCCATCAGGCCGGCACAGCTCGACCGCATCATCGCCTTGTGGTGCTCATTGGCCTTCGCCTCGCGCAAGGCGCGCTTGGTGTCGAGCCCCGCGTTCTTGTAGACGTCGCGGTTGATCATGCTGCTGACGATGAAGTACGACGCGATGGCGATGACCAGCGCGTTGATCCGGCGGCGCACGAAACCCGCGCCCTCCAGCTGCTCCCGCGTCTCCTCACGGGCGAACTTCATGTGGCGGGACTCTTCGACCACATGGATGTTGTTGATGGTGCGCACGAACGGGACCACGCGCTCGTCGCGCATCCAGTCGCGCTGCATCACGTCGAGGACCTCTTCGGCGACGAGAATGGCCGCGTACGCCGCTTCGCCGGTGGCCGTCGCCTTGAAGATCCGGCCGAGTTCGACGGCGAGCTTGCGCGGACGGTACGGCGGCGCGCCGAGCTTCTCCGCGCCGCGGGCGAACATGATCGAGTGACGGCATTCGTCGGCGATCTCGGTGAGCGCCCACTGGAACGCCGGGTCGGTCGGGTCCTTGGCGTAGAAGTCGCGGAGCACCATCTGCTGCAGGATCATCTCGAACCAGATGCCGGTGCTCGCGACCGAAGCGGCTTCCTGGCGCGTGAGCTCCTTCTGCTGCTCCGTGCTCATCTCGGCCCAGTAGCTCGTGCCGTAGAGAGTGCTCCACTCCGGGCTGGCGCCGTGGAAGTCCTTGTCCAGCGGCGTCTCCCAGTCCACCTCGGTGGCGGGGTCGTAGGACAGCATCGCGGACGAATCGAGGAGCCGCTGCGCGGTCTCGTGGCTGCCTGCCCCGGCCGTTGCCGCGGTGCGTGGCACATCGGTGCTGGTCATACGGACCTCCCTGACGACGTCGACAGAGTGTGCGGCTACCTGTTACCGCGATTCACTGTTACTCAAGGTAACATATAGCCGAGTGGCCCCGCCAGACCACCGAAGAATGGGAGATCCGCCCATGACCGCGCCCCGCCGTATCGACTCCTTCGACCACGACGGACTCACCTTCGACGTACGCGACACCGGACCGCTCGACGGCCCGGTCGCCGTCCTGCTACACGGCTTCCCGCAGACCGGCGCCTCCTGGACGGAGACCGCCACCCTGCTCCACCAGCGGGGATACCGCACGATCGTGCCCGACCAGCGCGGCTACTCACCCCGCGCGCGCCCACGCGGCCGTTTCGCTTACCGGTCGAGCCGTCTCGTGGCCGACACGGTCGCGCTCATCGACGCCGTCGGAGCCGGGCCGGTGCACCTGACCGGACACGACTGGGGCGCCGTTGCCGCCTGGTCGACGGCGGCCCGGCGGCCGGATCTGGTCAGGTCGCTGACCACCGTGTCGGTCCCCCATCCCGGGGCGTTCCTCCGAGCGATGCTCACCAGCGACCAGCTCATCCGTTCCTACTACATGTTCCTGTTCCAAATCCCCTGGCTGCCCGAATTCGCCATCCGGCGCCGGCCACGCGTGCTGGAACGCACGCTGGCGGGCACCGGGATGACACCGGCGCAGATCGACCGGGTCCGGCGGGACATCGTGCTCGGCGGAGCCCTCACCGGCGGACTGAACTGGTACCGCGCGATGCCGCTGCACCACCCGGCGGCCCTGCGTGCCCGCGTCACCGTGCCGACCACGCACGTATGGAGCGACGGCGACACGGCCCTGTCCCGGCGCAGTGCCGAACTCGCCGGCCAGTACGTCGACGCCGGCTATCGGCTCGAAATCCTGACCGGCGTCAGCCACTGGGTGCCCGAAGAAGCCGCGGCGACGCTGGCCGCCATCATCGACTGCACCGCCGCGGAGGCGGCCTAGTCGACCGGCGTGACCTCGGCCATCTCCGACCAGGCGTCGCCGTCGAGGTTCTGGTAGTTGATCCGGGGCTTCTCCGCGACGACGGTCGACATGAACGGGAAGAAGTCCTGGGCGTGCTGGGTCGCGACGTGCGCGTCACCGGCGGCGCTGTCGGCGAACACCTCGACGAGGACGAATTCGTTCTCGTCACCGGCGTTCTGGTAGTAGTCGAACGAGATGTTGCCGGGTTCGTCACGCACCTGCCGCGTGTACCGGTCGATACCCGCCAGCCACTCGGTTCGTTTCTCGGGACGGATCCGTGCTTTGAGGACGATCAAGATCATGCCCCGAGTATCGCAAAGGATTTCACACGCCACGGGCTGAGAGCCGCGAGCGGCGGGATGGGAGACTGTCCGGGTGATCACCCGGCTCCGGTCCTGTTGGTCCGCGATCCGGTACCTGGCGGTCGGCGCGGCCTCCTCGATGGTCGCCTGGTTCGTCCTCGTCGGCATGCTGTTCGTGCTGCTGATGTGCCCGTTCGGCGTCGGGATCCCGGCGTTGCCCGTCGCGCTCCGGCTGATCCGCCGTCCGGTCGACTTCGAACGACGGCGGGCCGCCCGCCTGCTGGGCGAGCCGATCCCCGAGCCGTACCGGTCCGGGAACCCGGTGACCGACCCGGCGTCACGACGGGACCTCGGCTGGCTCGTCTTCCACGGCGCCAGCGGTTTCGTCATCGGCATCTTCGCCATCGCCCTGCCGCTCGGCGGGCTCCGGCAGATCGTCACCGCGTTCATCTGGCCGACGGTGCCCGGCGGGGTGGAAAGCTCGCTCGGGTTCGTGGTCACGTCGTGGCCCCTGGCGGCACTCAGCGCGATCACCGGGGTCGGCATGGTCGCGCTGATCTTCCTGTTCCCCCGTGTGGCCCGATGGCAGGCCACCGTCGCGCGCAGGCTGCTCGCGCCGGCGGCCGGAGTCGTGCTGACCGACCGCGTCGTCGAACTGGCCGCGTCGCGTGCCGCCGCGCTGGAGGCGCACGGCGCCGAACTCCGTCGTCTCGAACGGGACCTGCACGACGGGACGCAGGCGAGGATCGCCGCGGTGGTCCTGCAGCTGGGGATCGCCGATTCACTTTTCGACAAGGATCCGCGACGCGCCCGGGAGTTGCTCGGCAAGGCGCAGGACACCGCGACCGGCGCGCTGGCCGAACTCCGGACCGTCGTGCGCAGCATCCACCCGCCGTTGCTGACCGACCGCGGCCTCGACGGCGCCGTCACCGCGCTGGCCGATCGCTGCCCGGTCCCGTGCACCGTGGACGTGCGCAGCAGCAGCCGCCGTCCCGCAGCCGTCGAAGCGGCCGCCTACTTCGTGGTCGCCGAGACGCTGGCCAACATCACCAAACATTCCGGTGCCGAACACGCCTGGATCACCCTCGACGGTACCGCAGACACCCTGCTCATCGAGATCCGCGACGACGGCCACGGCGGCGCCGACGAAGCAGCGGGCAGCGGTCTGTCCGGGATCCGCAAACGGGCAGAGGCGTTCGACGGGACCTTGAAACTGTCCAGCCCCGCCGGTGGGCCGACCGTACTGAAAGTGGAGTTGCCATGCGGGTCGTGATCGTCGAGGACGACGCGCTGCTGCGCGAAGGCCTGGTGATGCTGCTGAACACCTCGGGCATCGACGTCGCCGCGGCGGTGGACGACGTGGACGAGTTCCTCGAACTGGTCACCAAGGACCGGCCCGACGCGGTCATCACCGACGTCCGGCTGCCGCCGACCCACACGGACGAAGGGCTCCGCGCCGCCGTCAAAGCGCGGAAGATGTATCCCGGACTGCCCGTGCTCGTGCTGTCCGCGCACGTCGAAACCGGCTACGCGGCGGAACTCCTCGCCGACGGCAAGGGCGCCGTCGGGTATCTGCTCAAGGAGCGGGTCGGGAAGGTCGAGAAGTTCCTCGACGCGCTGGACCGGGTCGTCAAGGGCGGGACGGCCATGGACCCCGAGGTCATCACCCAGCTGATGGCGCACCGCCGGGCGACCGACCCGCTCGACGGGCTGACCGCGCGGGAGCGCGAGGTGCTCGGGCTGATGGCGGAGGGCTACAACAACACGACCATCGCCGAACTGCTCGTGGTGAGCGACGGCGCGGTGCACAAGCACATCCGGAACATCTTCGCGAAACTCGGGTTGCCGGAGGACAGCGGGCACCGGCGAGTCCTGGCGGTGCTGGCCTACCTGGGCGGCAAGGGCTGAGGTTCTCGTGAGTGGTAAGGACGGTCAGAACCCAACGCCACGTAGCTTAAGTTGATCTTGGATGGGGGCCTTGATCGTAAGCAGTGAGGATTGCCGCAGGTCACGCGCTCGGCTGCCCTGGCCGACAGGAGCCGACTGCGGCCCCTGAGTGTCCCCCAAGGACACTTCTCGCTGACTCAATGCCTGAGTGATGCCCGGAGGGGCGATTTCACGAGGGGGTCGTGAATGGCGTTTCGGGTTATTGAGGGGAAGGTCAAATGTGGCGTGCTGCGTGCTGGAGGCCCGGCCTGCCGGGCTGATCGCGACCCCGCTGTCCGCAAGGGACACAAAGACACCCCCGCGTGCCCGATTTGGGTGCTTTGCGCGGGGGTCGTGAGTGGCAATGATCGTTCTAACCGTCTTTGCCGCTCACGACCCCGGCAAGAAGCGGACATCATGACATCAATCGGGCGCACAATCGGCGTGAAGCGTCCCAGGAGGACACTTCACGCCGGAGTCGGCCGGCAAGTCAGTCCGGAACCCTGTTGCCCAGGGCGGCGATCTCATCACGAAGCCGGCGAAGACGGCCCGCGTGACAGGGAGTCGATCACGCCACGTTTGCCCATCCCCTCAATAAGCCGAAACGCCACTCACGACCAACCCGACCCACCACCAGGGCCGAAGACGCCCCTTCGTCACATCAGACGCAGCGAAGGGAGCCTTCACCCCACCTGTCAACCTCACCCAAGATCAACTTAAGCTACGAGCCTCCGAGCTCTTCCGCCAGTCCGACGACGATGCCCTCGGGACCGCGGACGTAGCAGAGCAGATAGCTGTTCTCGTACCGCTCCAGCCCACCCACGAGTTCCGCGCCGTGGGCACGCAAACGGGCGATGACGTCTTCGATGTCGTCGACCGCGAACATGACACGGCGGATGCCCAGCGTGTTCGACGGCGCTTCCTTCGGTTCGGGGCTGATGGCCTTCGGCCGGTGGAACTTCGCCGGCTCGATCCGTCCGGGACCGTCCGGGATCCGCAGCATGGCGACATCCTGGCGGACGTCTTCGAGCCCGATAATCGAGTGGTCCCTTGCCCTCCAGCTCCATTCCGAGTTCGACGAAGAAGGCGATGACCGCGTCGAGATCTTCGACGACGATGAGGACGTTGCGCTCGGTGCGGTCGCGGAGGTAGCGCCAGCACCACCTCGCGACGGGGGCCACTCCCCTGGTCGCCCGCGCTCCCCGACCGTAGCGTCTTTCTCATGAACGACACCGAAAAGTCCAGCGGCGCACTGGTCACCGCTTCCCTCTGGCTCGTCCTCCTCGTCAGCGCGGCCACCAACGCGATCGGCCAGTTCGCAGGAGTGGACTGGACCCTCCGCATGATCGCCGGCGCCGTCGCGGTCGTGTGCATCGTGCTGCTGATCATTCGCCATCTCGCGCGGCGCAGAGCCTGAGCCATTCGACGGCCCGCGCCGCGGCGAACCCGATGAACGCGTCCCGCTCCGGCACGCGTGACCGCGCGTCGACGGCGTCGGTGAAAACCCCCACCGCGTAACGGCCGCCATCCGGATATTCGACGACGCCGACCTCGTTGCGCACCGACGGAAGTGTCCCGGTCTTCCCGCTGACGCGGATTCCGTCGTCCGGGAACCCGGACCGGAGCCGATGCGGCCACACCTGCAGTTCCATCCAGCGCCGGACGTCCGCGCACGCGGACGGCGACGCGGCCTCGTCACGCCAGATCATCCCGAGCAACCGGGTGATCTCTTCGGCCGTCGTGGCACAAGTGTGCTCGGGCTGGAGCGCGCGCAACGCGGCGATCCGCTCCATCGGGAGTTCGGTCAGCAGCCTTTCGTCGTCCTCGTAGGAGATCCCGAGGTCCTCGCCGATACTGCCGAGCACCTCCCCGCAGTCCTGTGACACGGTGGTGTGCTCGAAACCGAGGCCACGCAAGGTTTTCTCCGTCGATTCCTGCCCGACGCGGTCGAGGATCAGGTCAGTGGCGACGTTGTCGCTGATCCCGATCATCAGGATCGCGAGGTCGTACCAGGACATCGAGATCTCGTGCCGGAAGGTGGCGAGGCCGTACGGGCTGGGCGTCGGGTGTCCAGGTGGGACGGTGACCCGCTCGGCGAGGTCGAGGCCGCCGTCGGCGCCCTGCTTCGCCAGTTCCAGCGCGATCGGGACCTTGAAGACCGACGCCGTGACGACGGGAGCGTGCTCGTCGACGCCGATCCGCCGGGTGCCGTCGATTTCGGCCGCGTGCAACCGGACCCGGACGCCGGCCTCCTTCGCTCGTTCGGTGATCGTTTCGATGACTTCGGACGCTGTGCGCATGGGACTCCTGTCTGCTTGAGGCTCGTGAGTGGTAAGGACGGTTAGAACCGTCCTTACCACTCACGAGCCGGTGCCGGATTCCGCCGGTGCGAAAGAGAACTGCGCCGGGTTCTGCGGCACCCAGAACGCCATCACGGCGGTGAGGAAGGTGGTGCCGATCAGGAAACCGAACGCGGCGGTGTAGGAGAAGGTGTCGGCGAGCCACCCCATCGCCACCGGGGCGACGGCACCCGCCACCTGGCCGCCGAAGTTCATCACTCCCATACCGATCCCGGTGACCGCGGTGGGGAGTACCCGCAGCGGAAGGCCGAAGACCGCCATCGTCGCCATGCCGAAGACAGCGAGGGCGAGCGTCTCGTAGAGCGTGAACTCCGCCGTGCTGTCCGCGTTCACCATCAACGTCAGCAGCACCACGGTCACCAGCGCGATCGAGCCGAGGTACCAGCGGCCGTGATCGTGGAAGTACCGGTCGAACAGCCAGCCGCCGAGAATGGTCGTGCCGATGCTGACCAGCATCGGGATCGCGGCCAGAATCCCGGTCTGGCTCAACGACAGCCCCCTGGACTCCAGCAGATAGCTGGGCACCCAGGTGATCATCCCGTAGTTGAGCATGTTGGTGACGCAGAACAGCAGGGTGAACTTCCAGATCACCGGGGATTTCAGCACCTGTTTGCGGGATACCTCAGGGGTTTTCACCACGTCGCGCGGAAGGCTGCTCAGCCTTTCGGGCAGTGCCTTGGGCAGGATCGTCCAGACGGCCACCCCGATGAGCGCGCCGATCCCGGCCATCCAGAAGAACGTGTGCCGCCAGCCGACCGCCATCAGCAGCGGGCCGACGATCAGCGGCGCCAGGCCGGCGCCGATGCCGCCCGCGGACAGCATCACGCCGGTCACCGTCGCGCGATTGCCGGGGGTGGTCCGTTCGGCGATCGCCTTGAACGAGGCCGCCGGGAAAAGTCCTTGGCACACACCGAAAAGGCCGCGGACGACGAGCAGCATGCCGAAGGTGCCCGCCATCCCGGTCATCGCGGTGAACGCCGACCAGAGCAGCAGCGTGACCAGCATCGGCCCCCGCGAGCCGTACCGGTCGGCGAGGAAGCCCGCCGGAATCTGGCAGACCATGTACACCAGCGCGAACACGGTGACGAGCCAGCCCTGTTCGGTCTTGCTGAGCTCGAATTCGGCGCCGATCATCGGCAGCGCCATCCCGATCGAGAACCGGTCGATGTAGTCGACCGCCCACGCGAACACCATCACCACCATCGTGATGAGCGCGGTCCGGTTGATCCGCCGTGCTGTCCAGGTGTCCTCATTGACCACTGCCGTCATGGCGCCTCCGCGGGATCTTCGGAAGAGAAGGGAGAACGGCGCGAGCGTGGCGCCGGTCACTCATTCTGAAACGCGGTAGCCGAGCGGGGTTCGTGCGATCACACGAACATCGGCCGTCGTTTCGGGCCGGAAGACCGAAGGTCAGTCTTCAGTGCCGGGCGGCCCGGTCCGCGCGTCGCGGGGCAGCAGCCGCAATTGCAGCATCGCGGCGAACCGCTCCCCCGCGTCGTCGAGGTCGATCTCGCCGACTTCGGCGAGGCGCCGCAGCCGGTAGCGGAAGGTGTTCGGATGGACGTAGGCCGACGCGGACGCGGCTCCGATGTCACCGAAAGCGTCGAGCCAGCACCGAAGGGTGTGCACCAGTTGTGATTGGTGCTGAGCGTCGTAGGCGAGCAACCGCGCGACCGGCCCCGTCGCGACGTCTCCCCTGGCCGCGGCGAGGTCGGCCAGCTCCAGCATGAGCGCGTCGACGTGAACGTCTTCGGCGGTCGCGACGCGTTTGGCGCCGCCGTTGGTGAGCAGCACGCGCAACGCCCGGTCCGCACCGTCGCGGGAGGCGTGGAGACCGGACGCGTCGAGCGCGAGCGGCCCGATGCCGATCGCGGCCGCCGCCCGGCGTCCCGTGCGCTCCAGAAAGGTCGACGCGACCCGAACCGAACGCTCCTGGCAGTCGGCCTGACCGCCGGGCATCGGGAGGATGCCGTACGCGACGTCGCCGACCAGCGCGACGGCCGAACGAGGCTGGACGGCGCTCAGGTGCATGGCCAGCGCGTCGGCCACCCGCTGGCGGTCCGCGACCAGCCGGAGGTCGTCCTCGGGGTCGGGTGCGCCGAGCAGTCCCATGGCGAGCACGATCGACGGCTGGCCGAGCAACCCGAGCCGGGCGATGGCCTCCGGCGCACTGGACCCTCCTTCGAGTGCCGTGCTCACCAGATCCGCGCGCAGCCGCCGCTCGACGTCGGCGCCCGCGCGTAACCGGAGCAGGTGCAACGCGACGAGTTTGGCGGCGTCGATCAACGCCTGCGTGCGCTCCCCGCTGAGCGGTTCCCGGACCGCGGCCCAGATCGATCCGAGCACCTCGTCGCCGGCGCGGACGGCGAGCGCCACGCGAGGCAGCGCGATGGCACTGTCGTCGTACCGCTGCGGATCGACGTACACGGGCGCCTGGTCTCGGTACAGCTTCTCGAAGACGCCGTCCTGTTCGAGGCCGCGGGCGAACCGCTCCGGAACCTGCCTGCCGAGGATCGTTTCCACCCGGGACGGGTCCGCTTCGTCCTGGCGTCCGGAGAACGCGAGGATCCGGTTGTTGCGATCCTCGATGGTCACCGGCGCGTCGATGAGCGCGGCGATCGCGTTGGCCAGCGCGAACAGATCACCCGAAGGCATTCCACCGAGGGTTTGCGGCGAGACCTCGCCGACGTCCTCTTCGGCGAGCAACGTCCTGAGCATGGCGGCGAGCTGCGCCCAGGACGCGCCTCGCGCGAGCCCCAGCAGGGCGACCCCGGAAGACTCCGCGGCTCGCCGGAGTTCCGGCGCCGGGGTGACGGGAGACCGGACGACGAGCGCCGCCGCGCCTCTCGCACCCACGTCGTGCAAGAGGCGGACGACCTCGTCCTGGTCCCGCACCCCGACGCCGAGCACGACGGCACCGCCAGGGATGTCGGATTCGTCGTGCGGATCGTGGATGACCACCCCGCCGAGCTGCTTGCGGGTGGTCCGGCCGACCGCGACCGGCTCCAGGAGCACGTCCCCGAGGTCTTCGAGGACGCGTCCCAAGCTCGTGTGCGGCTTGCTGGGCACCGGTGTCAGCACCCCCCGAAGTTAAACCCGGCGTCGTCGAACCGACCGGTTCGATCCGACCAAATCTAACCCCGGAATTCGTAGAACGCTACGAACCGATCCACGCTTTCTCAGTGGTGACCTCGTCCAGCAGGCCGGGAATCGGAGTCACGCCGAGCCCCGGTCCGGTCGGTACCGGCAGGTGCCCGCCGTCCAGCACGAACGGCTCGGTGATGTCGGTGCGGTAGAACCGGCCGGACGCCGAGGTGTCGCCCGGCAGCGTGAAGCCGGGCAGCGAGGCCAGGGCGACGTTGGCCGCACGGCCCAGCCCGGTCTCGATCATCCCGCCGCACCACACCGCGACCCCGTGCGCCGCGCAGACGTCGTGCACCCGGCGGGCTTCGAGGTAGCCGCCGACCCGGCCCGGTTTGATGTTGACGATCTGGCAGGCGCCGAGCTTGATCGCGTCCGCGGCGGCCTTGGCCGAGACGATCGACTCGTCGAGGCAGATCGGCGTCCGGATCAGCTTGGCCAGTTCGGCGTGGCCCAGCACGTCCTCTTCTTCGAGCGGCTGCTCGATCAGCAGCAGGTCGAACGGGTCGAGCTGAGACAGCAGGGGCGCGTCGCCCAGCGTGTACGCGGTGTTCGCGTCGACCTGCAGCAGCACGTCGTCACCGAAGCGCTCACGGACTCGGCGGACCGGCTCGACGTCCCAGCCGGGTTCGATCTTCAGCTTGATCCGGACGTAGCCCTCGTCGAGGTATCCGCCGACGACGTCGAGCAGGTGCGGGATCGAGTCCATGATCCCGACCGAGACCCCGCAGGCCACGGAGTCGCGAGTGGACCCCAGCTCGGCCGCGAAGGACCGGTCATGCGCGCGGAGTTCGGCGTCGAGGACCGCCATTTCGAGCGCGCCCTTCGCCATCCGGTGCCCCTTGAACTTCGCCAGCAACGGCGTCACCTTGTGCGCGGTCACGTCCTCGGCCGCCAGCAGGGCGGGGATCAGATGGTTCCGCAGCACGTGCTCGGCGGCGTCGTTGTACTCCGACGAGTAGAGCGGCGCCTCCATCGCGACGCACTCGCCCCAGCCCTCGCCAGCCGGGGTCACCGCGCGGACGAGCAGCAGTTCCCGCTCGGACTGCGTCCCGAACGACGTCCGGAACGGGGCCACGAGCGGCATCCGGACCCGGCGCAGTTCCACACCGCTGAGTTTCATGACTGCTCCTTGGAGATCACGTACCAGCCGGCACGATCGAAACCGGCGACATGGGCGTTGTCCGCCATCAGTCCGCCGAGGACTTCGCGCAGGGCGACGCGCCACGCGCTGCCGCGACCGGGATCGGTGCGGCGCAACCGTTCGATGTCGGGCGGGACCGCGACGAGCACGGTCGGCGTGTCCGCGGATCCGATGCTCGGACCGCCGTCGGGACCGACCGAGAGCGCCCTCGCCGCGCCCAGCGCTTCCGCGTCGATGAGGACCGGTTCGCCGAAGGCGGCGGCGCGGACCTCCGGGCTCCGGAGATCCCAGCCGACCATCAGCCGGTCGGTGTCGCCCGAACCGTTGATGTCGTCCTCCATCGGACCGTAGAAGTCGGGCAGGTAACCGATCGGGCGCGCGCCGAGCTTGCACAGGTTGAAATAGGCGTTGCGCCGCACCAAGGGGTCGAACGTCCAGGTGATCACCGAGACGTCCTGGAGCAGTGCCCACCCGCGCTGGTGCAGTTTGAGCGCGTGCCCGATCCCGCGGCCGGCGCCCGCCTTGGCGACACCGGCGATGTGACTGTGCAGGCTCGCCTTTCCCGGACTCCCGAAGAAGCCGAAACAGGCACCCAGCAGTTCACCGTTCTCGAAAGCGCCCGCGACGTAGTTGCCGGCCGTGGACATCGCGCGGAGCAGTTCCGTGCTCACCGGTCTGCCGCTCGGCCCGGACCGCCAGATCGACTCGAACAGGCCGACCACGGCGGCCAGCTCGGCGATTTCGGTCAGTTCGCGGATTTCGACGCCCGAAGCCACGGCCGCGGCCCGCGCGGCGGCGACAGCCTCGTCGCGTACCGCCACCGACGCCGGGCTTTCCGCGTTCGCAGCAAGATTTGTCACGGGGCAATCCTTTCCCGGCACCTCGGCCGAGTCACCGTCGTGCCGTACCAGATTCGCCCGCGGGATTCGTCGCACCGGACGGACCCCGCTTCGCGAGTACGTTTTCCACGAGCGCGGCCAGCAGAGCGGTACGGCGCGGCAGTTCCGCGACGAGGACGTGTTCGTGATCCGCGTGCGCCCCGCCACCGACGGCGCCAAGGCCGTCCAGCGTCGGAACGCCCATCCCAGCGGTGTAGTTGCCGTCCGAAGCACCGCCGACCGACGCGGAGATCAGTTCTCCGAGCCCGAGTTCCCCTGCCAGATCCTGAGCCAGCGCGAACAATCCCGCCGACGAACCCGCTTCGAGCGGCGGCCGGTTGATCCCGCCGGTCACGCGGACCTCGGCACCGTCCAGGACCGGACGGAGCTCCCGGATCGCCCGGTCGACACGGAGTTGTTCGGCCTCGTTCCAGACACGGACGTCCACGGCCACCCGCGCGGCGGCCGGTACGGTGTTGACCGTCGTTCCCGCCGAGACGACGGTGGGCGTCACGCTCGTGCCCGCCTGTGCATCGGCGAGCGCGGCCACCGCGAGGATCTGGTGGGAGATCTCGATTCCCGCGTTGACACCCTTCTCCGGTTCGAGCCCGGCGTGGGAGGCGCGACCGGTCACGTCCACCCGGTAGTGGGAAACGCCTTTGCGGCGGCATTTCAGCGCGCCGCCGTCGGCCGAAGCCTCCAGCACGAACGCGGCGTCGCACTGCGCCGCGGTCTCCTCGATCAGCGCGCGGGAGGACGGCGAGCCGATCTCCTCGTCGCCGGTGACCAGAATGGACAGTCCGTCGCGGTCGGGCACGGTCGCGGCGGCGTGCAACGCCATCACGACCCCCGCCTTCATGTCGAAGCAACCGGGTCCGCGCAACACTCCGTCCCGCACGGAGAACGGATGGGTCTCCAGTGAACCGTGCGGCCATACCGTGTCGTGGTGACCGAGCAGCAGGACACGAGGCGGTCCGGCGCCGAAGCTCCAGCGGAGATGGGTGACGCCGTCGACGACGATCTTCTCCGGTTCCACGCCGAGCAGTCTCCGGCCGACTCCGGCCACCACTTCGGCGCTGCGGGCCACCGCTTCGTGATCCGACGACGGCGACTCGCAGCGCACCAGCGTTTCGATGTCGGCGAGCAGGTCGCTCATCGCGGCTCACCCCGCAGCGGCTTGCCGGGGAACGCGTCCGTGCGCAGATTCCCGTCGGTGACGACCGGGACTCCCGAGACGAACAGGTGCCGGACCCCGACGGAGGGCCGAGTCGAGTCGAAATAGGTCGCCGCGTCGGTGATCGCGTGCGGGTCGATCACGACGATGTCCGCGTCGGCACCGGCGTTCAGCCGCCCCTTCGCCAGGGCCCCTGGGGCGACCTCGTCGAGCACCCGGGCCGGCAGGTAGGAGCAGCGCCGGAACGCCTCCAGCCAGGTCCAGGCCTTGCTCTCACGCACCATCAAGCGCAACGTCTTGGCGTAGGTCCCGGCCGTGCGCGGATGGGTCGCGCCGCCAGGAGGCAGCGGCCATTCGGTGCTCTCGCTGGTGCCGTTCTTCCAGTACACGGGCAGCGCGTCGCTGGCGACGATGGCGTCCGGGAACGCGAGCGCCTGGCGCAGCAGACCGAGGTCGTGCGGGCTGCTTTCGTCGAGGAACTCCAGGATGCACGGCGCGCCGGGATCCTCCGCGCGCACCTGGAGCAGGCGGCCTTCGTCGGCGATGCGCTCACCCGACTCCAGCATGATCACGCTGGACGGGGACAGCCCCTTCATCTTCAGGCGCTCGGGCGAAAGGAAGGCGGCGCCGATCCCCGTGCTGCCCGCCCCGTACGGATAGGCCTCGACGGTCACCCGCGACCCGGCCGCCCGTCCCGCTTCGAGCGCCGCGAGCACCCGCTCGATCTGGTGGCCGGACGTGCTGTTCACGTGACAGTGGTGCATCGCGGCACCGGTCTCGGCCGCGACGATCGCGATCTCGGCCGAACCGTCGATCGGCGTCTCCGGGTTCACCTCGACCAGTTCACGGACATGGGTGTACGTCGGCGCCCCGGCCTCCTTCGCCAGCCGGGCCAGCGCGAGGAACTCGCCGGGGTCGGTGTCGGGCGCGTAGCCGAGCAGCACGCCGACACCGAGCGCGCCCGCGGCCAGCTCACCGTCCACAAGGGACAGCCAGGCCGCCAGTTCCTTCGGTGACGAAGACCGTTGCCAGGCCGGGTTCCCGAGCACCGCCAGCCCGCTGTCGATATTCGCGTCCGGCTCGATCCCGGCGAGCACCTGCGCTCGCGCGGCACCCCAGGAGGCGGAAAAACCGTAGTGCAGCGGACGGCCCGTGGAGGCCGCCTCGGCGTAGGCCCGCTCGATCGGCATCAACCCGGCCTCGAGGTCGAGCGCGGTCGTCACGCCGTCCATCGCCTGGAGCCGCTGGCCCGCGATGGTGTGCACGTGGCTGTGCAAGTCGATGAAGCCCGGTCCGACGACGAGCCCGGAGACGTCGATCTCCACGTCGCCCGGCTCCGCGGTCAATCCCTCCCCGACGGCGGTGACCACGCCGTCGGATACCAGCACGTCGGCCGTGCCGTCGAACCCCGTCGCCGGATCGATGACACGACCGCCACGCAAGAGTGTCCGCATGCTTCGCCTCCTAGGATCGCCTCGTTCATGGCGACCCTAGGAGGTTTCGGCGGGCGTCCGTTCGTTCCGCGCGACGAATCCGGACCCCTCGGTCCATCCGCCCGCACGAACCGCTCGTGAGTGGTAAGGACGGTTAGAACCGTCCTTACCACTCACGAGACCCGACCGGCTTCTCACGCGACGGACCGGACGACGCGACCGCGGCCAGGGCTCCGTCGCGAGTCGTCCATCCAATCACGCGCATCGGCAGCAGGTAGCCAAGACACCCTTGGCCCTAGCCGTCCTTACCACTCACGAGCGGTGCCGGTGCCCGGCGATGATCTCCGCGTATCGGTGCCCGCTCGCCTTGACCGTGCGGACCTGAGTGTCGTAATCGACCCGCACGAGCCCGAACCGCTTGCTCAGCCCGCTGTCCCATTCGAAGTTGTCGAGCAGCGACCACGCGAAGTAGCCCTTCACCGGTGCGCCCGCTTCGGCGGCGCCCGCCACCGCGCCCAGATGTTCTTCCAGGTAGGCGATGCGGTCGGCGTCATGGACCGATCCGTCCTCGGCGACCTTGTCGTCGAAGGCCGCCCCGCTCTCGGTGACGTAGATGGCACGGGCGCCGTACTCGTCGGTGAGCCGGTGGATCAGGTCCGCCAGCCCCTGCCCGTGGATCTCCCAGCCCATCGCGGTGGTGGCCGCGCCCTCGACCGGAACCTGCCGGGCGCGCGGGGCGGGACCGTCCGGATCGTCCTCGACGATCTGCCGGAAGTAGTAGTTCAGCCCGTGGTAGCCGACCGGGGCCGAGATCACCTCGAGATCGTTCCCCGCCACGGGTGGTTCGACGCCGTAGACCTCGATCATGTCCGCGGGATAGCCGCGGCCGTTCGACGGGTCGAGCCACCAGCGGTTGACGTGTCCGTCCATCCGCGCCGCCGCCTCGACGTCCGCGGCGGAATCCGACGCCGGCTCGATCCCGCTGAGATTGACCACCAGGCCGATGTTCGCGGGCTGTGCGGCGTTCGCGGTGATCGCCTGGACCCCGAGGCCGTGCGCGAGCAGGAGATGGTGCGAGGCGTGGATCGCTTGCTTGAGATCCTTGATCCCGGGGGCGAAACGCCCTTCGAGGTAGCCGAGCCAGGCCGAGCACAGCGGTTCGTTGACCGTGTTCCAGTCCTTCACCCGGTCACCCAGCCGAGCCGCCACGGCGGCGGCGTAGTCGGCGTAGGCATAGGCCGTGTCGCGTTCGGGCCAGCCGCCCTTCGCTTGCAGAGCGGACGGCAGATCCCAATGGAACAACGTGGCGAACGGCCGGATCCCGGCGTCGAGCAACGCGTCGACCAGCCGGTCGTAGAAGTCGAGTCCGGCCGGGTTGACCGCGCCGCGGCCGGTCGGGATCACCCGCGGCCACGCGACCGAGAAGCGGTAGGCGTCCAAGCCCAGTCGCTTCATGATGGCGAGATCCTCCGGCCAGCGCCGGTAGTGATCGCACGCGACGTCGGCGGTGTCGCCGTTCAGGACGGCACCCGGGACCCGGACGAAGTCGTCCCAGATGGACGGGAGGCGGCCGTCGGCTTCGACGGCACCTTCGACCTGGTACGCGGCGGTGGCCGCACCCCACAGGAAATCGGCGGGCAGGTGCAGATTCAAGGCTGGCCTCTCTGTACGGAGCGACGGGCTGGTCATTTCACGGCACCGGCGGTGAGCCCGGCGACGAGATAACGCTGGAGCAGCAGGAATCCGGCGACTACCGGGACGGAGACGATCAGGGACGCGGCCATGACCTGGTTCCAGTACACCTGGACCTGGGTCGAGTACTCCTGGAGACCGACCGCGAGGGTCCGCGTGCCCGAATCGGTCAGCACCGACGCGAACAGGATCTCGCCCCAGGCCGTCATGAACGAGTAGATCCCCACCGCGACGATGCCCGGCATCGCCGCCGGGACGACCACCCGGATCAGGGCGCCGAACGGCCCGGTGCCGTCGACCATCGCGGCCTCGTCGAGCTCCTTGGGGATCGAGTCGATGTAGCCGGCGAGCATCCAGATGGCGAACGGCAGCGAGAAGGTGAGGTAGGTGATGATCAGCCCGAGCCGGGAACCGTACAGGACGATGCCGGTGGTGTTGCCGATGTTGACGAAGATGAGGAACAGCGGCAGCAGGAACAGGATCCCGGGGAACATCTGCGTGGACAGCACGGTCATCTTGAAGAAGTTCTTGCCACGGAAGCGGAAGCGGCTCAGGGCGTACGCCGCGAAGATCGCGATCACCACCGAGAGGATCGCGGCCGAGCCTGAGATGACCAGGCTGTTCACGAAGTATTCGGCGAGCGGGATGGTCTCCCAGATGTCGAAGAACGGCTGGATGGTCAGCGTCGTCGGCACCCATTCCCAGGTGCCCTGCACGTCCCCGAGCGGCTTCAGCGACGACGAAACCATCGCGTACAGCGGCACCAGCGTGAACAAGGCGAGGAAGCCGAGGACGAATCGGCGTGCCCACGGGACCCAGCGAGGCTCAGACAACGGCGTTCCTCCTTCGCGCGGCCAGTCCCAAGTAGACGGTGCTGACGAGGAGCAGGAACAGCAGCAACAGCACCGACATCGCCGAGCCGAGGCCGAAGTTCCAGGTCACGAAGGAGCTCTGGTAGATGTGGATCGAGATCAGTGACGCCTCCTTCGGCGCGGACGCTCCGAAAAGGACATAAGGCGTGTTGAAGTCGTTGAAGGTCCACAGGAACAGCACCAGCAGCAGCACCTGGTTGACCGGCCGCAGCATCGGCTGGGTGATGGCCCGGAACTGCCGCCACCAGCCCGCGCCGTCGATGGCCGCCGCTTCGTACAGTTCGCCGGGGATGTTCTGCAGCCCGGCCATCACGATCAGGAACGCGAACGGCCAGTTCCGCCAGACCGAGACCACCACGAGCGACCAGAAGCTGTTGTCCCCGATGAGCCAGAAGGAGTCGGTGCCCAGCAGGTCGTTCACCAGGCCGGTGTCCTTCTGGAACATGAACGACCAAGTGATCACCGCGGCGTACATCGGCAGCGCGTACGGCACGAGGAACAGCGTCCGGAGCAGGCCGCGTCCGCGGAAGTTCTTCTGCATCAGCACGGCGGCCGACGTTCCGAACAGCCAGCAGAACCCGACGGAGAGAACCGTGTAGAGGACGGTGATCCAGAACGAGCCGAGCAGCGCCTTCCCCGCCGCGGCGTCGAAGTCGAGGACGAACTTGTAGTTGTCCAGCCCGGCCGCCGGAGCGGACGAGAAGTCACGGATGTAGAACTGCGTCAGCTTGAAGAAGCTCATCACGAGCCCGGCGACCATCGGGATCAGGTGGACGAGCAGTTCGAGCAGGATCGCCGGCAGCAAGAGCAGATACGGCAGCGCGACCCGGCGCCGGTTACGCCGGGCACGCCGCGGCCTGGGCGCCCCGGCCGCCTTCACGGCCGGGGCGTCGTCGAGAGCGGTCGGCATCAACTACCGGCCGCGATCTGCTGGTCCGCCTGGTCGAGCTGGTCGCGGATCTTGGTTCCGTCGACCGGCTTGCCCGCGGCGACGTCGGCGAACATCGCCTTCATCGCGGTGCCGATCAGGGTCTCGAACTGCGATTCCTGCGGGACCTGGGGCATCGGCTCCGCCGAATTCGCGAGCACGTTCTGGAAGACCTTGACGTCTTCGGTCTGGAACGCCGTGTCGCTGTAGGCGTCCTGGACGGTCGGCAGCGAACCGTAGGTCTTGTTGAGCAGCGCCTGCTCCGGCGCCGAGACCATGAACTTCACGAAGTCCAGTGCGGCGTCGGGGTTCTTGGTGTTCTTGAAGACCGCCATGTTGATGCCGGCGACGAAGCTGGTCACCTTGCGGCCGTTCGGCGGCGCGGTGGCGGGCAGCGGGATCGGCGCGACACCGAGGTTCGCCATGTCCATCCCGATGTTCTTGAACGACCCCGCGGAGGCCTGGTTCATGAACATCGCGGCTTTGCCGTCCGACAGATCTTTGAGGGATTTGGCGGTGTCGGCGTACTCGGCGTTGGCCGGGTTGACGATCTTGTCCTTCTGCATCAGGTCGACGAACTGCTGCACGGCCGCGACCGACGGATCCGAGGCCAGCTGCGGTTTGCCCTCGGGAGTGAAGAACTGCGCACCGTGCTGGGCGCCGAGGATCGCCGCGTGGTGGCTGTTCTCGGTGACCTGACCCGCCTGGAGCGAGAGCCCCCATTGGCCCTTGTCGGGTTTGGTGAGCTTCTTGCCGTCTTCGACGAGTTCCTCCCAGGTGGCGGGCGGCTTGGTGATACCGGCCTCCGAGAAGAGTTTTTTGTTGTAGTACAGGCCGTACGCCTGGCCGTAGAGCGGTACGCCGACCGGCGGCTGCCCGCTCGCCCCGGTGGCCGCCAGCGATGGGCCGAGGAAGCGGGACTTGCCGCCGACCTTCTCCAGCGCGGCGTCGTCGAACGGCAGGAACGCCCCCGTCGCCTGCAACGAGGCCGACCAGGTGTTGCCGATGTTGAGCACGTCCGGCCCCTTGCCGGAGGTGGTGGCCGCGAGGATCCGGTTGAGCAGATCCGTCCACGGGACGACCTCGAGCTTGACCTTGATCCCGGAGGCCTTCTCGAACTTGTCGAGTTCTGGCTGTAGTACGGCTTTGTCGTTGTCGAGACTGGTGCCCTGATTGGACGCCCAGTACACGAGCTCCTTGGGAGCACTGGACGACGTGTCGCCGCCGCCGCACGCCGTCGTGGCGGCGGCCGCCAGCGCCAGGACGAGCGCGGGAGCGATCTTTCCGATTCGCATCGATGGTCCTCGAGGTGAGTGGCCAAGCCGCGTCCGGAGCCTGTGACCCGGGACACGTCTTATTTCAGGGCTTGAGTTAAGCCTTGGTCAACCTTGCCGTCAAGACCCGCGCACCATTTCGTCCCGTTGGCGCCAGAGGATGCCGGCACGATCACTTCCCGGTCAGCACAGCGAAGGCCTCGCCGCGGTGGACGGCGAACAGTTCGAGCGCCTTCTCGCCGTCACGGGCACGAAGAGCGGCCGCCAGCCGACGATGCTCGGCCGGGATGCTCGCGAGGTAGCCGTCGGAGCTCACACCGATCCGGGTCAGCAGGAACAGGTACACCTGCGACCGGATCGCCTGCCACGCTTCGACGAGCCGCCGGTGACCGGACGCCGCGTAGACCGCGTCGTGGAAGTCGATGTCACAGCGGACCATCTCGTGCTCGTCGCGTGCCCGGCCCATCCGGTCGACGACCTCGTCGAGCGCGGCAAGGTCCGCGTCCGGCGCGTTCGCGACCACGAGCCGGACGGCCAGCTGCTCCAGCGCCGACCGCAGGCTGTCGAGTTCCGCGACGTCCACATCGGACAGGGTCGTGACGATCGCGCCGCGATGCCATTCGCTGCGGACCAGACCCTCGCGCTCCAGTCTCAGCAGTGCTTCACGCACGGGGCCACGACTGACGCCGAGCGCCGCCGAAAGCTCGACCTCGCGCAGCTGCGCGCCAGGCGGATAGGAGCCACCGAAGATGGCGTCCCTGACCCTGTCGGCGACCTCGTCCGCCAGCCCGCGACGACGTGCCGGCACCACCCTGCCGGGTTCGCTCATGCTCATCCCTCCCGCCGGAACGCCCGATAGTAGCGACCACGCACTTTGTCCTAATGTTAACATTACGACACGTGCACCTACCGCTGGAAAGGATCCCTTGGGTATGACCGTCCTCGACTCCCCCATCCCGCGCTTCCACCTCGCCATGCCCGTCGACGACCTCGCCGCCGCACGCACCTTCTACGGCGAAGTCCTCGGCCTCGAACAGGGCCGCAGCTCCGACACGTGGATCGACTGGAACCTCCACGGCCACCAGTTCGTCACGCACCTCGCGCCCGAGCGGCCGCGCCAGATCCACAACCCCGTCGACGGGCACGACGTTCCCGTGCCCCACTTCGGCTTGATCCTCACCGTGCCGGAGTTCCGGAAGCTCGCGGACCGGCTGCGCGCGGCGGACACCTCGTTCGTCATCGAGCCTTACGTCCGCTTCGAGGGTCAGACCGGTGAACAGTGGACGATGTTCCTGCTGGACCCAGCGGGCAACGCTCTGGAGTTCAAGGCGTTCGCCGACGACTCGCAGGTCTTCGCCGCCTGACCGGCCGGAAGTGTCGATTCGGGTTCGAACCAAGGCGTCCTAGACACCTACCGGATTCTGACTGCGGCTGATCGCGGGTCCGTGAAGGCCTCCTTGCCTACCCTGAGGGTAGCGAAGGAGGCCTTCACTACCCTCAGGATCGCCGCTCTCACCCGAGGTGCACCAGGAGCCACAGCGGCCGCGGACGCGGCGGGCGGGCACTCACGACACACCAGCGATCGATAACCTGGGCATTATCGTTCGGTGCCGCTTTCCGCGTTGATCAAGGACTGGCGCGGCGAGAAGCTGGTCCTGTCAGCGAGCCTGCTGACCACGGAAAACCAGGGAGACGCCACCATGTTCGACCCCATCCTTCTCCGGGCCGCCGACGCCGAGATCGTCAGCGACGCGCCGGGCAGCGAAATCACGCTGCTGGCCGACTCGGACACCACCGACGGGGGCTTCACCGCGAACCGCGCGACCCTGAAGGACGGCGTCTTCGGCACCCCGGCCCATTTCCACGTCCGGGCGACCGAGTTCTTCTTCGTACTCGAAGGGAAACTCCAGGTTCTCGTCGAGGAAACCCTGCACACGCTGAAGAAGGGCGACTTCCTCGCCGTGCCGCCCAAGGTGCCGCACGCGTTCGGCCCCGCCGCCGGCTCGGACGCCGACGTCCTGGTCACCTTCACCCCGGGCATGGCCCGCTTCGACTACTACCGGCTCCTCGACCGGGTCGCGCGCGGTGAAGCCGACCCCTCGGAGATCGCCGCGTCCTCGAAGCAGTACGACAACCACTACGTCGACAGCCCGATCTGGCGCGCCGCGCGCGGTCAGTGACTGCTCAGTCGACGACCGCGGTCGCCTCGACCTCGACGAGGTGCTCGGGCACGTCGAGGGCCGCGACGCCGATCAGTGTCCCCGGCGGGACCGGGGTGCCGCCCAGCTTCGCGGCCGCCCGGTCCACGCCTTCGAGGAACAGCGCGAGTTTGTCCGGCGTCCAGTCGACGACGTAGACGGTCATCTTCGCGACGTCGTCGAAGGTGGCGCCGGCCTCGGCGAGCGCGGTGCCGATGTTCAGGTAGCACTGTTCGACCTGTGCGGCGAGGTCACCCTCGCCGACGAGGACACCGTCGGCGTCCCAGGACACCTGCCCCGCGATGAAGACCAGCTTCGACCCGGTCGCGATCGACACCTGCCGGTAGGCGGGGATCTCCGGCAGTCCAGCGGGGTTCACCAGGGTGATGCTCATCCGTACTCCTCGTTCATGGTCACTTGTGGTTACCCAGGAACTGTAGGAGAGTGTGCGACGACCTGGAAGAACGCACTTTTTCGTGACTGGGGAACCTCATGGTGACCAAGCAGCTCAAAGGTTCGGACGACGCCGATCTGATGCGGGCGGATTCACTGGCGCGGGAGATCTTCTCCGACGTCGCCAACAAATGGGCGCTCCTGATCATCGAGACGATCGGCGACCGCACCCGGCGGTTCACCGAACTGCGCGACGACATCGAGGGCATCAGTCACAAGATGCTCACCCAGAACCTGCGCATGCTGGAGCGCAACGGCCTGATCGAACGGACGGTGCACCCGACGGTGCCACCGCGCGTCGACTACACCCTCACCGAGGCGGGGCACGGCCTGCGCGCCACGGTCGACGGGATGTGCGACTGGACCCACCGGTTCCTCGGCCACATCGAAGACTCGCGACGCCGGTTCGACACGCCTGTCAACGGTTGACGGCCTGGCGGGGTCTCGCACCGTGCACTTCGCCGCGGTACGGATCCATGCACGTCGCGTGACGTCCGGCGGAGCGGATCCCCGGCTCCGCAACGGGTCTCGATCACGGCGGCGACACTCACGAGGTTCGGCAACGGCGGTAGGCACCTGACACTCATGCCACCCGAAGCCCTACGGCAGCCGGACCACCCGCAGGAAGGCGGGTAACAGCCACGGTCGCGGACCGCTGACGACGATCTTGCGCGTCAGCGCGGAACGCGGCTTGCCGACCCGGTGGAACAGCATCAGGTTCAGCGTCGGCGGGTCGAAGGAGATCCGCACGTCGACCGGTCCGCCGGGCTCCTCGACCGTCACCCGCCCCCGATGCAGCACCAGCACGACCGGGGACGTGTACGCGGACCGGAACGCCACGGCGATGCGTCGATCCCGCGGCGGCTCGTCGGTGTCGAGAAGGTGCCCAATGTCGTGGCTCAGCACACCCACCAAGAACAGATCGAAGAACAACGCCGCGTCAGCCGGCTGGATCGTCCACGGCAGTTTCAGCGCCTTGGCGATGTCCCAGCCGTGGATCTGCAGTTCGTTGACGAGGTGCGCGAGGACGCCGGCCAGCGGCACCTTCGAACCCCCGAGCCAGTCCAGCGGGGCACCCGGGTCCGCGTCCTCGGTCACCCGCAGTACTTCTCCGATGTCCGCGAGCAATCCGGTCACGAGCACCTGGATGTCGCGTTCGCGAAAATCTCGCAACACCAAGGAGTTCAGCACGGAAACGGTGTCCACAGTGGTCTTCTCGACCTGGCTCTGCCCGCGGGCGTCCAAAATCGACGCGCCGTCCGCCCGCACCAGGGAGGTGTACATCTTCGCGATCATCGCGACATGGGCGACCGTTTCGGCCACCGTCCACTCCGCGGTGACCATCGCGTCCGGATCCGGAACGCGGGCGACCAGTTCCGCGAATCGCGCGCCCGTCACCCGATAGGCTCGCCGCACCGAACGCCATCGATCCGCCGTGATCGCTCTGGTCACCTGCCGATTTTATCGTGCTGCCACCGAAAACCGTTCCGCTCACGTGCGGTTCCGTACTGCCCGAAAGCGCAGTGACCGTACTCACTACGGAAATTCACGTGACACACACCGACCGACACGGGCAGACTGAACGGAAAGACTCAGCCTCGCCTTCGCTGTCACCGTCGCCGGCGCCGAAGGTGGCCACGCGGACCCGCGCCCTTCCAGGAGCCCTTCACTGATGACCGAGACCCTGCCCGAAACCGCCCACGACCAGGAAAGGGCACCGGCGAAAGCCGGGCTCCTGATCGGGGTCCTGGTCCTTTCCGCGTTCGTGATGATCCTCAACGAGACCATCCTGAGCGTCGCGCTGCGTGACCTGACCGTCGACCTCCAGGTTCCGACCACCACCGTCCAGTGGCTGACCAGCGGCTTCCTGCTCACCATGGCGGTCGTCATCCCGACCACCGGGTTCCTGCTCGAGCGGTTCACCCCGCGCCAGGTGTTCCTGGCCTCGCTCACCCTGTTCAGCACCGGCACCTTGGTCAGCGCGCTCGCCCCGGGCTTCGCCCTCCTGCTGACCGGCCGCGTCATCCAGGCCTGCGGGACGGCGGTGATGCTGCCGCTGCTGATGACCACGGTGATGCGCCTCGTCCCGGTCGAGAAACGCGGTGCCACGATGGGCACGATCACCATCGTCATCGCGGTCGCTCCGGCGATCGGCCCGACCATCGGCGGCGCCGTGCTGTCGTCGCTCGGCTGGCGCTGGATGTTCTGGATCGTGCTGCCGCTCTCGCTCGCCGCCCTGGTGGTCGGCATGGTGCGGCTGCGGCTGGACAGCGACACCCGCAAGGTGCCGCTGGACGTCCTGTCGGTGGTCCTGTCCGCGCTCGGTTTCGGCGGCGTGCTGTACGGCCTGTCGGTGTCCGGCGAATCCGCCGGCGGGCATCAGCCCGTGCCGCCGTGGGCGCCGATCGCCGTCGGTGCCGTGGCACTCGTGGTGTTCACCTGGCGCCAGTTGCGTCTCCAGAAGGAAGACCGCGCGCTGCTGGACCTGCGTCCGTTCACCCACCGCAGTTTCGTCGTCTCCCTGGTGCTGACGGCCCTGCTGTTCATGTGCCTGCTCGGCGCCGCGGCGATCCTGCTCCCGCTGTATCTGCAGACCGTCCTGCACACCAGCACGTTCGTCAGCGGGCTCGCGGTGCTTCCCGGCGGCCTGGTCCTCGGGCTGCTCGGCCGCCCGGTCGGCGCGCTCTACGACCGCTTCGGCCCCCGGCCGCTGGTCATCCCCGGCGCGGCCGCGATGGCGATCTCGCTGTGGCTGTTCGCCCTGCTCGGCGCGGGATCACCACTGATCGCGGTCATCGCCATCCACGTCCTGCTGATGGGCGGGCTCGGCCTCATGATGACGCCACTGATGACCGAATCCCTCGGTTCGCTGCCCGAGCACCTCTATTCACACGGCAGCGCGATCCTCGCCACCCTTCAGCAGCTCGCCGGCGCGCTCGGCACCGCCATGTTCATCGCGGTGGCCACGGCCAGCACGACCACGGCCGGGGCGGTCAGTCCCGACGCGGGCGGAATCCGCACGACGTTCATCGTCGCCGGTTGCATAGGCCTGGCCGCGTTCGTCGGATCGCTCTTCGTCAAGAAGAGCGCCGGCACCGGTGCGGTCGCCGCGCACCACTGACGTCGGCCTCGCGCCCGCCGTCGCCTCAACCGGAGGCACGGCGGGCGCGTGTCGTCCGATCACCTTCCGGCCGTAGGCGATGGCGGGCTGTTCGACCCAGCGGCGCAGTGCGCAGGCGAACAGCAACGCGACGCCGGTGGTCGCGGCGGCCTTGGCCGGCCCGCTGGGCAGTAGCCAGCCCGCGACCCCGGCCGCGCCGGTCTGGGCGAGGTAGAGCGCGTACGAACGGTCTCCGACGAAGCTCATCGGCCTGCTCGAGAGCAACGTCCGGACCGGCCCCGGCGACACGACGGCCACGAGCAGCAGTGCCGAGCCCGCCGCGTAGACCGGCACCACGAACTGCCAATGCCCGCCCAGCGCCTTCGCCAGCGGGCCGACGGAGAACTGCAGCACGACGAACCCGCAGCCGATGACCGTCGCGACGACCGGGCTGGTCAGCGGCCGGACGAGGGCGAACCCGCGCGGATGGTGGAGCGTCATCGCCAGCAGGCAGCCGATGACCAGCGAGCAATAGTGCACCGAAAGACTCGCCCAGGTATGCGAGGGCGCCAGGGGCAACGCGAACAGCACGACACCCAGGACGGCCGACGCGCCCAGCAGCAGACGCAGCACCGCCCTCCCGCTTCGCGCGAACGAAGTCAGCACCAGCAGCGCGGGCCAGACCAGGTAGAACTTCTCCTCCACGCCCAGCGACCACGACGTCGGATAGGGCGTGTTGAAGTCGACGAGTTCGTTGCCGAAGACGAGGTAGTACGGCATGGCGTCGGCGAGCCTGCTGCTCTGGTAGGTCCCGCCGAGCAGGACCGCGACCGTGGTCAGCGCCAGCAACAGGAAGTACACCGGCATGATCCGGAAGACCCGGCGAAGGTAGAACCCGCGCAACGAGATCCGGCCGTCACGGTCTTCCTCGCGCAGGGCCAGCGTCGTGATGAGGAAGCCGGACAACACGAAGAACAATTGCACGGCGATCCAGCCTTGGAGGCGGTCGACGACCGGGCCCCCGTAGTGGAAGAAGACGACGGCCACGGCGGCGAGCGCGCGTACGCCGGTGAGGCCGGGGAACCACGACGAGGCCAGGTAGTCGGCGTGGCCGAGGGGCCGCCACCAGGAGCGGCGTGCAGGAGCGAACATGCCCCGAAGGTTCGTTCGCGGACGCTGAACCGAAGCTTAAGGAAGCTGAAGGCGTCTTCAGCTTCGCGCTTTCGCCAACGGCAGGCGGACGACGAGCCGGGCGCCGCCGTCGTGGTCGGCGACTTCGACGGTTCCACCGTGCGCCTCGGCGATCTCGGCGACGATCGCCAGCCCGAGGCCCGCGCCACCGTCGTCACGCGCACGTCCGTCGTCGAGACGCACGAAGCGATCGAACACCCGCTCACGGTCCGCGGCGGGAATGCCCGGCCCGTCGTCGGTGACCGCGACCACGGCGAATTCGTCCACAGTGGACACCCGAATCTCGACGCCCGTACGGGTATGACGTTGCGCGTTGTCCACCAGATTGCGCAGCAACCGCTCCAGCCTGCCGCGGTCGCCGAGGACCACCGGATCCCCGTCGATCTCCGCCCGGACACCCTGGCGCCCGGAGAGACAGGAATCGACCACTTCGGACAGTCGCACCGGCGTGGTCCGCTCCGGCCCCGCGTTGTCCAGCTTGCCGAGCAGCACGAGGTCACCGACGAGATCCTGCAGCCGGGTGATGTCGAGGAGCGCGTTGCGGCAGGCGTCGCGCCAGTCCAGCCGGTCCGGATGGGCGAGCAACACCTCGAGCTGGGTCCGCAGGGAGGCCAGCGGAGTGCGCAGTTCGTGCGACGCGTCCGAGGTGAAACGGCTCTGCCGGGTGACCGCCGTGTCCAGACGGGCGAGCATCGTGTTCATTGTTTCGGCGAGCTTCGCGATCTCATCGGCACTGTCCGGGGCCGGGACCCGCCGGGAGAGGTCGTGCGCGCCGATCTCCGCGACCTCCGAGCGGATCGCCTCCACCGGCCGCAGCGAACGGCGTACCGCGAGCCACGCGACCGCCCCGATCAGCAGCGCGATCACCGGGACACCCGCCAGCAACGTCACGCGCACCGCGTCGAGCGCCGCCTGTCCGGACTCGTCGACCACGGCGGCGCCGTAGATCCGGTACTTGCTGTCGCCGCTCACGGTGGCCGCCACGTGCAGCCGGAGTCCGTTTCTTTCTGGATCTTCCCCGAGCGCACTCGCGCAGCCGACGGATTCCCGGCTGGCGAGGTCGACGTCGCCAGGCTTGAGGTTCTGGACACTGTCGCCGTACTCGAAGCCTCCGTCCGGGACGATCGCCCCGGAACGCAGGCCGGGGCAGGACGCGACCCGCTCGCCGTTCTGGGTGGTCACCTCGTAGATCGAAGCCCGCACGAGGAGCCGCAGATCGGCCGGGGCGGCGCCGGAGTTCAGTACCTGGACGACCGCGGCCGCGCGCTCCCTCGCCACCTGCGCGGCGCCGTTGCCCAGCCGGTTCTGGGCATCGAGCACCAGCCACGCAGAAACGACCGCCAGAGCGATGATCGACGCCAGGAAAGCGGTCATCGCGACCCGGAACCGGGTCGACCGCGAGAACCTAGGCACTGGAGCCCACCACGTGATAGCCGGCGCCGCGCACGGTGCGGATGGTCTCCGCCCCGAACGGCAGATCGATCTTTCGCCGCAGCGCGCTCACGTGGACCTCGACGAGGTTCGCGGTCGCCGACGCGGCGAAATCCCAGAGGTTCTCCAGCAGTTCGGCCTTGGTGACCACCTCGCCCTGTCGTTTCATCAGATACGCCAGGAGAGCGAACTCCTTGGTGGTCAACGGGATCTCGGCAGTGCCACGACGGCAGACACGGCTCGCCTGGTCGAGTTCGAGGTCGCCGAGCCGGAGCGTGCCCGGCCGGGTCGCTCCCCCGCGCCGGATCAGCGCCCGGAGCCGGGAGAGCAGGACGCCGTAGGAGAACGGCTTCGGGAGGAAGTCGTCGGCGCCGGTGTCCAGCGCCTCGATCTCGTCGTCCTCGCCGTCCTTCGCGGTCAGCATGAGGATCGGGGTGGTGTCGCCTCGTTCGCGCAACCTCCGGCACACGCGGTACCCGTTCAGTCCGGGCAGCATGATGTCGAGGACCATCGCGGCGTACGGATGTTCGGCGGCGTACCAAAGCGCGTCGCGGCCGTTGTGCGCGACGTCCACGGCGTAGCCCTCGGCGCTCAACCCCGCGCGCAGCGATTCGGCCAGCCGTCGCTCGTCCTCCACGAGCAAGATCCTCATCCGCTCACGATCCCACACGGCCCCGCCATCTCCGGTCACCGCCCGCTGTCCGGGTGAAGGCTCGCCGCCGTCAGGACGTATTCCGGGAGCGATCCCACATTTTGGCTCGCCCGGCCTTGTCACGGCCCGGCCGCCCCTTTACGGTCCCAATGGGAGCGCTCCCATAAATCGGATTCCGGTCGCAAGGAGGCGACGCATGAGATTCCGCAGAAAGGGTGTTTCGGCACCATCGGCCGTCGGCGCGGTACTCGCGATGGTGGCGGTGCCGGTGGTGCTGGGCTCGAGCGCCGAAGCGGCACCGGGCTGCAAGGTCGACTACACGATCACCAACCAATGGGACACCGGTTTCGGGGCCACCGTCACCGTCACCAACCTCGGTGACCCGATCAGCGGCGGCTGGACGCTGAGCTGGGACTTCCCCGGAAACCAGCAGGTGCAGCAGGGCTGGAACGGCAGCTTCGGCCAGCAGGGCACGCGAGTGACGGTCCGGGACGTGGGATGGAACGGTTCGCTCGGCACCGGCGCCGCCGTCTCACCCGGCTTCAACGGCAGCTACTCCGGCACCAACGGGAAACCCGCCGTCTTCACCTTGAACGGCACCACCTGCACCGGTTCCACCACGCCCACCACCACGACCACGACGACTCCCGGTCCTGGCGGCCCCAAGGCGGACAACCCCTACGCGGGCGCCGGGGTGTACGTGAACCCGGAATGGTCGGCGAAGGCCGCCGCCGAACCTGGCGGCGCGAGAATCGCGAACCAGCCGACCGGAGTCTGGCTCGACCGGATCGCCGCCATCGAGGGCACGAGCACGAGCCGCGGGCTGCGCGCCCATCTCGACGGAGCGCTTCAGCAGGCCGCCGGGAAACCGCTGGTCGTCCAGCTGGTGATCTACAACCTGCCCGGCCGTGACTGCGCCGCGCTCGCGTCGAACGGCGAGCTCAAGGCGGACGAACTCCCGCGCTATCAGGCCGAGTACATCGACCCGATCGCCTCGATCCTCGCCGATCCGAAGTACGCGACGTTGCGGGTGGTGACCGTGATCGAGATCGACTCCCTGCCGAACCTCGTCACCAACGTGACACCACGGCCGACCGCCACGCCCCAATGCGACGTCATGAAGGCCAACGGGAACTACGTCGCCGGTGTCGGCTACGCCCTGGCGAAGTTCGGCGCGATCCCCAACGTCTACAACTACATCGACGCCGGGCACCACGGCTGGCTCGGTTGGGACGACAACCTCGGCCCGTCCGCCGCGCTCTTCGCACAGGCCGCGAAGAGTTCCGGCAGCACAGTGGCCAACGTGCACGGCTTCATCGCGAACACCGCGAACTACGGGGCGCTCAGGGAGCCGTACTTCACCGTGAACGACAGTGTCGGCGGCACTTCGGTGCGGACGTCGAAGTGGGTGGACTGGAACCGCTACGTCGACGAACTGTCCTACGCCCAGGCGTTCCGGCAGGAGGCGATCCGGGCGGGCTTCCCGGCGGACGTCGGCATGCTCATCGACACCTCGCGCAACGGCTGGGGCGGCACCGCGCGGCCGTCCGGTCCTGGACCGTCCACCACGGTCGACGCCTATGTGAACGGCGGCAGGACCGACCGCCGGATCCACCTCGGCAACTGGTGCAACCAGGCGGGCGCCGGGCTCGGCGAACGCCCCAAGGCCGCGCCGGAAGCCGGGATCGACGCCTACGTCTGGATCAAGCCGCCGGGTGAATCCGACGGCGCCAGCAAGGAGATCCCGAATACCGAGGGCAAGGGTTTCGACCGGATGTGCGATCCGACGTACACCGGTAACCCGCGGAACCAGAACAACATGTCTGGCGCCCTGCCCGACGCGCCGCTTTCCGGGCATTGGTTCTCCGCCCAGTTCCAGGAGCTGCTGAAGAACGCGTACCCGGCTCTATAGGTGGCCGGTCTCGTGAGTGGTAAGGACGGTTATTGAGGGGTAAGGCAAAGGTGGCGTGTTGCGAAAGCCACTTTCGCGACGTCAGCTGAAGTGGCCGGCCCAGGTGGTGGTGAAGGCCTCCTTGCCTACCCTGAAGGTAGGCAAGGAGGCCTTCACGTACCTCAGGCGAGGCTCAAGCCTCCGTATGTCCCAACAGCGGCCGGGGCACGAAACTCGCCTCGGGTTCGAGCATCGTGTCCAGCTCCAGCACGACGAGGTCGTTGCGCCCGGCCCGGACCACCGGCCGCGGCACGTACAGCGTCCTTTGTGGACCGCGCCGCCAGTAGCGGCCGAGCAGGAACCCGTTGATCCAGACCATTCCCTTGCCCCAGTGCCCGGTATCCAGGAAGAGGTCGGCTGGCTCGTCGAGATCGAATCCGCCCCGCACGGCCACCGGGCCGGACAACGGCCCCGCCGGGCGCTCGCCCGCGGAGACCCCGGGCAGGAGATCCGGCAGCGCGGGCACGTCGATGGGGATGACCTCCCAGCCCGTCAGGGGTTCACCGTGCAGGCGCACGCCGCCGATGATCCCCTTGGCCTCACCGATCCGCTCCCCGTAGTTCACCCTTCCCAGGTCTTCCACCAGGACCAGGAGCTCACCGCGGGCCCGGGGCAACCGGATCGCGCGATCGTGGTGCTCGCGGAGGAGGGTGCCGAGGCGATCACCGTCGAAGAACACCGTCGCCCGGTCCCGCACCTCGTGGAAGGTGAGCACGCCCGGCTTCCCGGCGTCGACGGTCGTCCGCAGGAACGCCAGACGCGGAGCCGGGGTCAGTTCGTCGAAGGTGGGCAGGCTCTGGTGCTCCTGCGCGGTCCCCCAGCGGTGTGGCGAGTCGAGCAGCCACGCGGGGTCGCTCAGTGCCGCGACCGGCGTCGGCGCCGGCCGGGCCTCGGGCGGAACGCTGTCGGGAACCTTGTGGTAGCGCGCGATCACCTCGCGGAAGGCGTGGTACTTCGGCGTCGGGTCGCCCGCCTCGTCGAGCGGGGCGTCGTAGTCGTAGGAGGTGATCAATGGCTGGTAGACGCCCTTGTCGTTGGCCCCGCTGGTGAGTCCGAAGTTGGTGCCGCCGTGGAACATGTAGAGGTTGACCGAGGCACCGGCCGCGAGCAGCGCGTCGAGATCCGCCGCCGAGCCGTCGACCGAAGTGGTGTGGTGGTGCGCACCCCAATGGTCGAACCAGCCGTTCCAGAACTCGCTGCACATCAAGGGACCCGTCGGCTGATGTTCCCGCAGGGTCTTCAGCCGTGCCGTGCTCTGCGAGCCGAACGACGCCGTCCGGTGCAGCACCCCGTCGAGCCCGCCGTTCGCCAGCATCTCGTGGATCGGCTGGTCCACCGTGGTCAGCGGGACGGTGATCCCGGCGGCGCGGGTGTGGTCGGTCAGCGCGGACAGGTACCGCTTGTCGGAACCGAAAGCGCCGTATTCGTTCTCCACCTGCACGAGCAGCACCGGTCCGCCCCGGTCGATCTGGTGCGGCGCCACCACGCGGTACACGTCGTCCAGATAGCCGCGGACGGCGGCGAGGTAACGCGGTTCGAACTCACGGACGCGAAGTTCGGTGTCCCGTAGCAGCCAGGTCGGCAGGCCGCCGTTGTCCCACTCCGCGCAGATGTACGGCCCTGGCCGGACGATCGCGTACATCCCCGCCTCGGCGATGAGCCTGAGGAACCGGTCGAGGTCGAGGCCGCCGGTGACATCGAACTCTCCCTGCTCCGGCGAGTGCGCGTTCCAGGCGACGTAGGTCTCGATGGTGTTGAGACCCATTCGGCGGGCTTTGTCGATGCGATCGGCCCAGAGATCGGGGTGCACACGGAAGTAGTGCAGCGCCCCGGAAATGATCCGGAACGGTTTCCCGTCGAGCAGGAAGTCGGTCTCCCCGATGGCGAACTCAGGCATCCCGGACCACCTCCGCGGTCAGCCGGAACGCGGTCCAGGAAAGGGGTGGGAGGGTGACGGTGATGGTGGTTCCTTCCGGATCGTGCCCGGCGGTCGCGCCGGGCAACGGGACGGGCCGGATCGGCTCCGCGTCGGCGGAATTCGTGAGATGACGGTCGTGCCCGTCCGGGACCGCGACGGTCCAGGTCTCCGCGAGCGTCAGCCGGGCACCGCGGATACGCAACCGCGCGCCGGTCGCGGACGCGGTGGCGCGATTGGTCAGGAACACGGCACAGCGGCCGTCGTCGTCGAAGGTCGCCGCCGCGTCGACGACGTCCACGCGGCCACAAAGTCCTGTGTGGACGGTGTCACCCGTGACGGTGAGCCAGAGGCTGTTCCCCCCGGCGAGCGCCGAGGTGAGGCTGAACGGGTGGAACGTCGACTGCCGCCACGCCCGGCCACCGGGTTCGGTCCGGATCGGCGCGATGACGTTCACCAGCTGCGCCTGGTTGGCCATCGTGACGCGATCGACGTTGCGCAGCAGGGAACCGAGCAGGGAACCGACGACGACCGCGTCGGTGACCGTGTAGTCGTCTTCGATGATCCTGGGATGTTCACGCCAGCCTGCGTCGATCAGTTCTCGCTGCTCGACTTCGTTCCAGTGTCGCTGATCCCAGACGTTCCACTCGTCGACGCTGATGCCGATCTTCTTGTCCAGCCCGGCCTTCGCGAGGACGTCGTCGATGATCCCGCCGGTGGTCCGGATGTAGCCGTCCAGGGCGGCGGCGCTGGCGAGGTAACTCGCGAGGTCGCCATCGTGTTCCTGGTAGTAGGCGTGCAGTGAGAGGTGGTCGACGAGCCCCGCGGTGTGCTCCAGGACGGTGCGCTCCCATTCGCCGAACGTCGGCATCTCACTGTTCGAGCTCCCCGCGACCACGAGCTCGACGCCGGGGTCGATCATCCGCATGAGACGCGCGGTCTCAGCGGCCAGGCGGCCGTACTCGTCCGCGGTCTTGTGGCCGACCTGCCACGGTCCGTCCATCTCGTTGCCGAGGCACCACAGGCGGAAGCCGAACGGGCGGTCGGCACCGTTCGCGCGCCGCCGCTCGCTCAGTTCCGTTCCGCCAGGGTGGTTGCAGTACTCGAGGACGTCGGCGGCCTCCTGGACGCCACGGGTGCCGAGGTTGACCGCGTACATCACCTCGACGTCCGCGGCCTCCGCCCACGCCACGAACTCGTGCAGTCCGAAACGGTTCGACTCGACGCTGTGCCACGCGGGATCCAGCCGGACGGGGCGCCCTTCCACCGGCCCGACGCCGTCCTCCCAGCGGTACGCGGAAACGAAGTTCCCACCGGGATAGCGGACCACGGACGGACCCAGCTCGCGGACCAGCCCGAGGACGTCGCCACGGAAGCCCTGACCGTCCGAAGTGGAGTGTCCCGGTTCGAAGATCCCGGTGTGGACGGACCGGCCCATATGCTCGACGAACGAGCCGAACAGCCGCCGCGGCACCGGTCCGATCACGTCGGAAACGTCGGCTTCGATCTCGATGCCCACGCCTCACCCCGCGCTGACGGTGAAGCCCTGCTGGTTGCCGTAGTCCACGATCGCCTGTTGCCAGGCGTTCAGTCCGGCGTCGAGCGAGGTGCCGCCGAGGTAGGCCTTGCCGACGGTGTCGCTGAACACGCTGTTGGCGTAGGTCTGGTACGGCAGGTAGCTCCAGCCCTTCGCGACGTTCTTCGACGCGTCGTTGAGTACCTGGTTGATCTTCTGGCCACCGAAGTAGGGATCGGCCTGGTCGAGGAAGGCGGGCGAGTTCAGGTCGGCCGTCGTCGCCGGGAAACCACCGCTGGCGATGAACGGCTTGACGCCGTTGCCGTGGTTGAGCCAGCGGACGAACGCCGCCGCCAGCGCCGGGTTGCCGCTCTGCTTCAGCACCGACTGCGTGCTGCCGCCGTTCTCCGCGGTGACCGGCTGCCCGTCGTAGGTCGGCATCGGTGCCACCGCCCATTTGCCCGCGCCGCCGGGGACCGAGGATTTGAAGTTGCCCGGCATCCAGGCGCCGGTGACCAGCGAGGCGATGGTGCCGTCACCGAGTGCGCGGAACCAGTCGTCGGACCACTCCTTGATCGGGGCGAGGAGCTTGCCCTCGACCAGCTGGTTCCAGGTGGCGGTCCACTTCTTGGTACCGGCGTCGGCCAGGTCGATCTTGACGTTCCGCCCGTCCGAGGTGAACGGCTTTCCGCCCGCCTGCCAGATCATGCTGGTGGCGAAGCCGGGGTCGCCGGTGTCGGAGGTGAGGTACTTGCCGGGATCGGCCGTGTGCAGCTTCTTGGCCGCGGCGACGTACTCGTCCCAGGTCTTCGGCACGGCGATGCCGTGGGCGTCGAGGACTTCTTTGTTGTAGAACAGCGCCATGGGGCCGGAGTCCTGCGGGAGGCCGTATAGGCCGTTATTCACCCGGACACTGGACCAGGTCGAGGGCGCGTAGTCCTTTTCGAAGGCCCCGAAGCCGTACTGATCGAGATTGGCCAGCGACTCGGTGAGCGCGAACTGCGGCAACGCGTAGTACTCGATCTGCGCGACGTCCGGCGCCCCGGAGCCTGCCTTGATGGCGTTCTGCAGCTTGGTGTACTGCTCCTTGTTGGTACCGGCGTTGACGTAGTTGACCTTGACGTTCGGGAACTCCTTCTCGAACGCGGCGACCTGGTCCTTCGCGGACGGCGTCCAGCTCCAGTACGTGATCGTGCCGCCCGCTTTGAGCGCGGCGTCGACCGAGTCCTGTGACCCGGCGGCCGGGCCGTCCGCGCCGGACGAGCAGCCGACGGCCAGTGCCGCGGCCAGCGTGACGGCGACGGCGGCCTTGACGCGCCTGTGGATTCGCGACATCGAATGTCCTTTCGGGACGGTGTTCATTGCTTGACGCTGCCCGCGCTCAGGCCGGACTGCCAGTAGCGCTGCATGAGCAGGAAGGCGATGACGAGCGGGACGATGGTGAGCAGCGAACCGGTCAGCACCAGGTGGTACACCGGCTGGGCGCCTGCCCCGGAGGCCTGCGCGCTCCACTGGTTGAGCCCGACGGTGAGCGGATACCACTTCGGCTCGCTGAGCATGATCAGCGGCAGGAAGTAGTTGTTCCAAGTGGACACCACGGTGAACAAGGCCACCGTGACGATCCCCGGCGCCAGCTGCCGCAGCGTCACGGTGAGGAAGATCCGGATCTCCCCGGCGCCGTCGATCCGCGCGGCCTCCAGCAGCTCGTCGGGGATCGCGTCGGAGGCGTACACCCAGATCAGGTACAGGCCGAACGGGCTGATGAGCGACGGGACGATGATCGCCAGCGGCGTGTTGGTGAGGCCGAGTTCGCTGAACATCAGGAAGGTCGGCACCGCGAGCGCCGTGCCGGGGACGGCGACCGCGCCGAGCACGACCGCGAACACCGCACGACGGCCGGGAAAGCGGTACTTCGCCAGGCCGTATCCCGCCGCGGTGGCGAGGACGGTCGCTCCCCCGGCGCCCGCCACGACGTAGAGCAGCGTGTTCCCCAGCCAGCGCAGGAAGATCCCGTTGTCGTAGGTGAAGGTCTCGCCGATGTTCTCGAACAACGCGAACGGCCCGCCGAACGCCAGGCCCGACGTGGTGAACAGGGCGGGCTGCGTCTTGGTCGCGTTGATCACCAGCCACACCAGCGGCACGAGCGTGTAGATCAGGTACAGCGCCATGACGGCGGTGAGGACGCGCGACTTCCGGGGCCTCGTCACCGAGAACGTCGCCATCACATCCCCTTCCGGGAGCCGCGCAACTGCACGACGTAGGCGATGACCGCGGTGATCACGCCCATCACGATCGCCACGGTGGCGGAGTAGTTGTACTGCTGCGCGCCGAAAGAAAGGTTGTAGGCGTACATGTTCGGCGTGTAGAAGGTGCCGATCACGTTGGGCGCCAGGGTGCGCATGATGTTCGGCTCGTTGAACAGCTGGAAACTGCCGATGATCGAGAAGATCGTGGCGATGACGATCGCCCCGCGCAACGCGGGTAGTTTCACACTCAGGATGGTGCGGAACGCGCCGGCGCCGTCGATCGCCGCGGCCTCGAACTGCTCCTTGGGGATCACCTTCAGCGCGGAGTAGAAGATGAGCATGTTGTACCCGGCGAACTCCCAGGTGACGACGTTGCCGATGGAAGCGAGCATCCAGTTGTCCGACAACGGTTTCACCACATCGCGGCCGAGCAGGTGGTTCAGGTCGGCGGCCAGCCCGAAGTGGTCACCGTAGAGGAATCCCCACATCAGCGCGGCGACCACGGCGGGCACGGCGTAGGGCAGGAAGATCACGACCCGGAAGAAACCGGCGGCGTGCAGCCGGGCACTGTCGATCGCCAGCGCCGCGATCAGCGCGAGCACCAGCATGATCGGCACCTGCACGGCGAGGAACACCAGCACCCGCTGGAAGGCGTCCCAGAACTTCGGGTCGGCGAGCACCTGCGCGTAGTTGTCCACCCCGACGAACGTCGTGCCCCCGAAGAAAGCCTGTTCACGGAACAGACTCAGGACGAACGCGTAGCCGATCGGGGCCAGGAACGTCAGCGCGAACACCAGCATGAACGGGGCGACGAAGAGCCAGCCTCGCCAGTCGCGGCGGGCGCGGCGCGCGCTGGCCGCACGGCCGGGTGGCGCCGGCGTGGGCGCGACCGCTGTGGACGTCATCGTCCCTCCGGATTCTCCGAGCGAAAGGCGCGGCTCGCGAGATGTTTACGTCAACATCAGACCGGCGGAGGCTATCGTGTTGACGTGAACATGTCCAGGAGCGGCCGCGGGCCGTCGATGGCCGACGTCGCCAGGGAAGCCGGCGTGTCCGGCCAGACCGTCTCCCGGGTCGCGAACGGCAGGTCGAACGTCGATGGGGCGACGCGCGAACGTGTGCTCGCCGCCATGCGCCGAGTGGGCTACCGGCCGAACAGCGCCGCCCGCGCGCTGCGCAACGGCCGCTTCCGCAGCATCGGTGTGATCATCTCCGCGCTCTCGACGTTCGGCAACAGCCGGACCCTCGACGCCGTCGCGTCCGCGGCCGCCCGCGAAGGGTTCTCGATCATCCTCATGCCGGTGACCAGACCGTCCCAAGGCGAGGTGTCGGGGGCCTTCAGCAGGTTGGACGAACAGGCCGTCGACGGCGTCATCATCCTGATCGAGCAACACGAACTGGACCAGAGCGAGATCGAACTGCCCCACGGGCTCCCGGTCGTCGTCATCGACGCGGGCGGGCGGCGCGACCATCCGGTGGTCGACTTCGACCAGGCCTCCGGTGCCACCGCCGCGACCAGGCATCTCCTCGACCTCGGCCACGAGACCGTCTGGCACGTGGCCGGACCGCCTGAGTCCTACGCGGCCGAACGCCGCCGGAAATCGTGGCAGGAGACGCTCGAAGACGCCGGACGGAAGGTACCGCCGCCGCTCACCGGCGACTGGTCGTCGCGGTCCGGGTACGACCACGGCGTCCGGCTGGCGGGCGATCCCGCGGTCACCGCCGTCTTCGTCGCCAACGACCAGATGGCGCTCGGGCTGCTGCGAGCGCTCCACGAGAAGGGCCGGTCCGTTCCGGGCGAGGTGAGCGTCGTCGGCTTCGACGACATGGACGAGGCCGCCCACTTCTGGCCACCGCTCACCACGGTCCGGCAGTCGTTCGACGAGGTCGGGAAGCGAGCCGTCGCGGCACTTCTGGCCGGGATGTCCGACGAGGGGGCGGCGGAGGCGATCAGCGTCCCTACCGAGCTCGTCGTCCGCTCCAGCACCGCCCCACCGGCTCGCGGACGAAGCTGAAGTCCCTTTCAGTTCCCGAGCGCACCGGCCGCCTTCTGCGCCGCACCGGAGATGTTGCGGACCATGCCGCCGAAGACGACACCGTGGAACGGCGCGATCCCCTTCCAGTACGCGTGTCCGGCCAGCCCGTGCGGCTCGAACACCGCGCGCTGCCGGTAGATCGTCCCACCGTCCTCATCGGACTCGACGCCGAGTTCGAGCCAGGCGCGTCCCGGCAGTTTCATCTCCGCCCGCAACCGCAGCAGCCGCGGCCGGTCGAGGTATTCGACACGCCACCAGTCCAGCGCCTCGCCGAGATGCAGCCGTCGCGGATCCCGCCGTCCGCGCCGCAACCCGACACCGCCGACGAGCCGGTCGGCCCAGCCGCGGACCGACCAGGCCAGCGGGAACGAATACCACCCGTGTTCCCCTCCGATGGACTCGATGACGTCCCACAGCGCCTCCGGCGAGGCGTCCGTCCGCTGCTCGCGCTTGTCCTCGTAGACTGTCCCGCCCGCCCAGTCCGGATCGCTCGGCAGCGGATCCGAGGGCGCCGCGTCGCCCGACGCGTCCGACCAGCGGGTCGGCACGTCGGCGTTGCGGATCCGGGACAGCGCCAGTTCGACGGCGTGCTCGTAGTGGGTCAGCCCCGCCGCCGGGTCGGGGATGTGCTCGGCGATCGCGTGGTCGTGACAGACGACTTCGTGCACCAGCGACTCGATCAGCGGCACCGCGATCGCTTTCGGCACGGGCGTGACCAGATTGACCCATTGCGCGGACAGCCACGGGGTCAGCACCGGCACGGGTACGACGGCACGCCTCGGCAAGCCCGCCACGACGGCGTAACGCCGCATCATGTCCAAATAGGTCAGCACGTCGGGCCCGCCGATGTCGAACGCACCGTTCACCTCGGACGGCAGTTCCGCGGCGTGCACGAGGTAGTGCAGCACGTCCCGGATCGCGATCGGCTGGATGCGGTTGCGCACCCAGCGCGGCGTGACCATCGCCGGGAGCCGCTCCGTCAGGTAGCGCAGCATCTCGAAACTCGCCGAGCCGGAGCCGATGATCACCGCGGCCTGCAGGACGATCGCGGGCACCCCGGAGTCCAGCAGGACCCGGCCCACTTCGGCGCGCGACGCCAGGTGCGGCGACAACTCCTCGTCGTCCGGCACGATGCCACCCAGGTACACCAATCGCCGCGCACCCGCAGCCTTCGCCGCCTCGGCGACCGTCTTCGCTCCTTCCCGGTCGACGTCGACGAAGTCCTTGCGCGCCAACGAATGCACGAGATAATAGACGACCTCGCAGCCGGTCAGCGCCGTCTCGATCGAGGACGGATCCGTGACGTCTCCGCGTTCGACCTCGACACGGTCACGCCACGGCTCCTCGGCGACCTTCTCCGGCGAGCGGGCCACCACGCGGACCTCGTGACCCGCTTCGAGCAGTTGCGGTACCAACCGTCCACCGACATAGCCCGTCGCTCCGAGCACCACACATCGCATGCTCCCGAGTGTTCACCGTGCCAGCCGGCCGCGCACTTCGACGGTCGCGGCGATGCTGCTCCGGAGGAACCGGGCGACCGTCCGCCGCTCGTCCTCCCCCATCTCCCGCCACGCTTCGGCGTAGCGCTCACCTAGGGGCAGGAAGAACTCGGCGCCGATCTCCCGCGCCTTCTCGTGCATCCGCAACTCGACCTTGCGCCGGTCGGTCGCGCTCCGGTCCCGGTAGAGATGCCCGGCCCGCTCCAGCCGGTCGAGCACCGACGTCGTCGCCGACGCGCTCAGGTGCAAGGCGCTCGCGAGCGTGCTCGGACTCATCGGGGTCCCCATCCTGGCGGCGTCCATGATCACCGCGAGCGCGTTGAGGTCGGTCCGGTGCAGGCCGTGTGCCTCACCGAACATCTCCGCGAACCGGTCCGACTCGACGGTCAACTGCCGCAGCAGGAGAACGAGCAGGGCGTCCGTGACCTGTTCGGCGTCCTCAGCCATGTCGGGAAGCCCCCCTCGCGTTGCCTCGTCCGGGTGACCACTCTACTATTTCGATGGTCGAACTATTCACTCGTCGAAGTAGCACTGTCACGGGAGCCATCGGTCCATGATCTCGGAAGTCGAACGCCCAGCCCGCACGCGGTCACGTCTGCGGTGGCTGCTCCCAGCCCTGGTCGCGGTCGCCTGGCTGATCTTCGGCGGCTTCAGCGGCCCGTACGCGGGCAAGCTCAGCCTGGTCACGGAGAACGACAGCAGCAGTTTTCTGCCGGCGTCGGCCGAAGCGACCGAAGTGGGCGAGCTCCAGAAGCAGTTCTCCAGCTCCGCCGTCATCCCGGCGATCGTCGTCGCCGAGCGCCCGTCGGGCCTGACCGCGAACGACAAGCGGTTCCTCGCCGACAGGACGTCGAACGCGCGACTCGTCCCGGCTCCGCAGAGCGACGCGGGCGCGCAGGTGGTCGTGCTCCTGGACGCCACGAGTGATCCTGGCGAAGGCGTCGAGGCACTGCGAGACGCGCTCGCCCGTGACACCCCGGACGGATTGAAAGTGCTCGTGACCGGGCCCGCCGCGCAGGTCGCCGATCTCAAGGAGGCGTTCGGCGGGATCGACGGGCTGCTGCTCCTGGTCGCGGGCGCGGTGGTCGCGGTCATCCTGATCATCGTCTACCGGAGCCCGCTGCTCCCCCTGCTCGTCCTGCTGTCGGCGGTGTTCGCGCTGGGAACGGCGAGTCTCGCGGTGTACCTGCTCGCGGATCACGACGTGCTGGCGCTGAACGGGCAGAGCCAGGGAATCCTGTTCATCCTCGTCTTCGGCGCCGCCACCGACTACGCGCTCCTGATGATCTCGCGCTATCGCGAAGAACTCCGGGCGGCCGACGACGCCCGCACCGCGCTCCGCACGGCATGGCGCTCGACCATCGAGCCGATCGCCGCCTCCGCCGGGACCGTGATCCTCGGCGTGCTGTGCCTGCTGTTCAGTGACCTGAACTCCAACAAGGGACTCGGCCCGGTCGCCGCCATCGGCATCGGCGCCGCCTTCCTCACGACCATCACGTTCCTGCCCGCCGTCCTGGCCTTGTGCGGGCGCAACGCCTTCTGGCCCTTCCGCCCGGCGGTGGTCCCGCCGCGCGACGAGACCGGCGGTCTCTGGGGCCGCGTGTCGGTCTGGGTCGCCCGCGCACCGCGCACGATCTGGATCGTCACGACCGTCGTCCTGCTCGCGGGCGGCGCGTTCCTCCCCCAGCTCAAGGCTTCCGGCACCGCGCAGTCCGACGTCTTCCTCACGCCGGTCGATTCCGTCGCGGGGCAGGAAGTCCTCTCGCGCTACTTCCCCGGCGGTTCCGGCTCTCCCACGGTGATCATCACCCCCGCCGGGCAGGCTCAGACTGTCACCGCGCTGGCCCGTGTCCCTGGCGTCTCGGACGTCCGCCAAAGCGCCGAATCCGGCGGGCTCACGAAGATCGACGCCGTACTCGCCGATCCCCCGGACTCCGACGCGGCCGTCGCGACGGTGCAACGGATCCGCGACGCCGTGCACACCGTCGACGGCACCAAGGTCGGCGGACCCACGGCCACCCTGCTCGACACCAGGGAGACCTCCGAGCACGACCGGTTGGTGATCATCCCGATCGTCCTGGTCGTGATCTTCCTCGTGCTCGCGCTGCTGCTGCGGTCACTGCTGGCGCCGCTGTTGCTGATCGGCACGGTGGTGCTGTCCTTCGCCGCGACGATGGGAATCTCGGCACTGGTGTTCAACCACGTCTTCGACTTCCCCGGTGCCGACCCGGTCGTCCCGCTGTTCGGCTTCGTCTTCCTTGTCGCGCTGGGGATCGACTACAACATCTTCCTGATGACCAGGGTCCGCGAAGAGGCAGGCAGGATCGGCACGCGGGACGGGACACTGCGCGGCCTGCGCGTCACCGGCGGCGTGATCACGTCCGCGGGTGTCGTACTCGCCGCGACCTTCGCCGCTCTCGCTGTCCTGCCCATCCTCTTCCTGGCACAGCTGGCTTTCATCGTCGCGTTCGGCGTCCTGCTCGATACGCTCCTGGTGCGGTCGCTGCTGGTACCGGCTCTGGCGGTGGACGTCGGACGGAAGATCTGGTGGCCGTCGAAACTGGCGAGGACCGGCCGGGAGTGAACGCCGCGATCGCCAACGCGACGAGCACGGTCGCCGAGCCGAGTCCCATGATCAGCCGGAAACCACCCTGGGACGGGACCTGCAGCGGTCCGAAGGGACGGTCAGCAGTGCCAAGATGACGCCCGCGACGGCGCTGGAGATCGAAGTCCCGATCGTGCGCATCGCACCGTAGGCGAGCCCGATGCCGGCGCCGATCGTGGCGGACACCAGCACGAGATGCCACACGCTCGCCATCAGGACGGTGCCGAGGCCGTAACCAGCGGCGACGACGAGCGCGCCGAGCATCAGCGCACCTTGGGGCCGCGGGCTTTCGTGATCCGCGCGGACAGTGGAGCGGTCAGCATCACACCACGCCGGACGGCCGCGGGGAGCTGGAGGATCTGCGGTAGCACCAGCGACTGCGCGAACATGGCGAACGCGAACACGATCGACGTCAGGTTCGTCAGCAGGACCTGACGCCGGACGGTCGTCCGCAGATCCCAACCGCCCCACAGCAGCAGGACGAGCGCGGCGGCCGCGAACAGACCCAGCGTCCGCCCGCTCGCCCAGCCCCACCGCGCACCTTGGGAAATCGCCGGCAGGAGACAGACCAGCGCGGCCGAAAGTCCCACCGCGCCGACGAGATCGAACCGTCCGCCGCTGCGGCTGGCAACCGACCTGTCGGAGATCGACTTCAAGCACGACGGTTCCGTCTATGGGGCGTACGAACTGCCCGTAACCTGGTGACCATGAGCGAAGACCAGGACGCCATCGACGAACGGATCCAGGACGCCGGGGAGCGCGGCGATCTGGACGAACTCCGGCGATTGGCCGACGGCGGCAGCAGCGACGCGGCGGACCAGCTGATCGAAACGGCCACCGAACTGGGCGCGCTGGACGAACTGCGGCGGCTGGCCGAACGGGGGAACCGGGACGCCGCGGATCAGCTGGCCGAGCTCACCGAGGAGTAGCGTCCCGCATCGCCGTGATCAGCACCGGAAGCGCGGCCAAGAGCGCGAGGCCGCGCATGAAACCCGCGACGGCATAGGGAACGCGAAGCCCGAACCTGTGCGCGAGCAGCCCGCCGGTCAACGCGCCGAGCGGCATCAGTCCCCAGCCGAGCAGCCGGTAGACGCTGTTGACACGGCCGAGCAAGTGCGACGGCACCTCCCGCTGGCGGACGGTGACGGTGACGACGTTCCAGATCGTCGTCACGAATCCGCTGACCGCCAAGAGACCACCGAGCACGGCGACGTGAGGGCTGAACCCCATGCCGATGAAAACGACGGCGTTCACGGCGAGCGAGACAAGGAGTGCACGGAGTTCGCCGAGCCGGGTGGTCAGCCGCGTGATCACGAGTCCGCCCACGACGCCTCCGAGTGCTGCCCCGGCGAGCAGCAGACCGAACACTCCCGCGTCGAGATGCAGTACGTCGGTCACGAACAGGACGAGAGTCGCGTTCCCGAGCTGACCGCAGAAGGTGTTGATGCCCAACAGCAACGCAAGAGCACGAAGCAGGCGGTGCCTCATCAGCCACCGGACTCCATCGAAGACCTTCACGCTTTCCGTCTGGCCAACTCGTCTGGGCAGCTTCGCCAGGAGTACCGTGGCGAGGACGAGCGACGCGGCGTCGACGGCGAACGGCAACGTCCAGGCGAGTGCGAAGAACAGGCCCCCGAGAGGCGGGCCCAGGAACTGCCTGCCAACGACCGTCGCAACCTGCTGTCTGCCGTTCGCCTGATGCAGCAAGCCTTTCGGGACGAGATCCGGAACCGCCGTTTGCGCCGCGTTGTCGTAGAAGACGTCGCACGCCCCCAGGGCGAACGCGAGTAGGACGAGCACGGGCACGGTGATGGCTCCTGCCGCGACGAGCGCCGTGAGGACGCCGACGGTCAGGGCTTGGAGCGCCTGCGTTCGCCACATGAGGGTTGTTCGGTCGACCCTGTCGACGACGGAGCCGGCGGTAAGCGATAGCAGAAGCCACGGCAGATACGTCGCGGCGGAGACCAGGGCGACGTCTCTGGCGTCATGGCTCACCGTCACCGCCAGCAGAGGCAGCGCCGCCGTGAAGACGCCGTTGCCAAGGCTGTCGATCCCGGTGGCCCACCACAGCCGTCTGTAGGCGCGGGGCAGGTCGGGCATGGTCGGATCGTGGCGAGGTCCGGTGTTCCGGAGACACCATTTAGCTCGGGCCTACATACTCGGGCGATGCCGATGACCATCGAGCTGGGCGTCGCCGAACTGGCCGCGACCCGGCTCGCGATCTCGCCGCTGTCCGAGACCGTGGCGTGCCTGCTGCAGATCGCCGGCCTCGACCGGAATCCGGTCAATCTGCCCTGGCTGCGGTGGGCACGGGAGGAACTCGATCGCGAACCGCTCGATCTTTCCTGGACCTGGCCGCTGCTCGTCAACGGCAAGCTCAGCTGGCCGGAGTTCCTCGTCCCTGCTCCGCAGGGCTCGGGAGCTTCCCTCGAAAGCGACCTCGACGCGGTGCGGCGAACCCCCGAAGCCCGGGTGAGGGCCAGTCTCGACCGGGTCTTCGGCGCGAGACTTCCCGGCACCGCCGCGGCACTGGCCGACGACCCCGGATCCGGTCTGCGGGAGATCGCCGACGAACTGCGCGAAGCCCACGACCGCCTCGTCGCGCCGCACTGGCCGCGGATGCGGGCGGTGCTGGACGCCGACGTCGGGTTCCGCGCGCGGCAACTGGCCGCGGGCGGTGCCGAGCGGTTGTTCGCGGATCTGCATCCGGATCTGCGCTGGTGCGCCGACCGGGTGACGCTCGCCGGCGAGCGCTGGCGGAATCGGCACAGTGTCGTCACACGAGGACCTGGCGGTCTCGTGCTGATGCCGGTCGTCCTCGGGTCGCCGTATGTCCTGATCAAGAAGAACACCTCGACCCAGACCACGATCCGCTACCCGGCGCGAGGAACCGGCGCGCTGTGGGCGACCGGGACTCGATCACCCGGGCCCGGCACGGTGCGGCTCCTTGGCCGGATGCGAGCCACTCTCCTGACGGCGCTGTCCTCCCCCGCGACCACGACCGACCTCGCGCGCGCCTTGGGTGTGACGCCGAGTGCCGTCTCCCAGCACCTCAAGGTCCTGCGGGACAGCGGACTCGTCGCTCGCGAACGCTCCGGCCGTAGCGTCCTCTATCTGACGACGCCGCTCGGCGAACGCTTGCTCTGACGGTCAGAGGTCGATCACTTTGACGGTCACTTTCGCCACATCACCCTCCTCGATCCCTTCGGCCTTACGGACCGCTTTCTTGAGCGGCAACACATAGGCACCCTGTTTGGAGTCCGGGAAGATCGACGTCTTCCATTTGCTGCCGCCGATACCGACCTCGACACGGACCGCACCGAACCCGCGGCGCGGTCCGTCGGTGATCTCGCGGATCTCCTCGGAGATGTCCTGGGGCAGGCTGACGAAGGTCCAGGTCTCCCCGCGGCGGGCGTCCCAGACCCAGAGCTCGGCATCGAACACGACGATCATCGGTGGAGCGTCGCACACGGGACCGACAGTTCCGCGCGGCCCGATTCCCTGCCGGCCCTGACCTCGCCTCGATGCCGCGGTGGAGCCGCTACCGTGGCCGAGTGGACTTCGTCGTGATCTTCGGACCGCCCGCCGTCGGCAAGATGACCGTCGGCGAGGAGTTGTGCAAGCTCACCGGGTTCAAGCTGTTCCACAACCACATGGCCATCGAGCCGGTGCTGGGCATCTTCCCGTTCGGCTCGCCGCCGTTCGGCAAGCTCGTCAACGAGTTCCGCCGCCGCGTCATCGAGGAGGCGGCCGACGCCGCGCTACCCGGCCTCGTCTACACCTACGTGTGGGGTCTCGAACTCCCCGAGGACACCGAACTCATCGGCTCATACGTCGACATCGTCCGGTCGCGGGGCGGCCAGACGCGGTTCGTCGAGCTGTATGCGGATCTCGACGAACGACTCGAGCGGAACACCACCGAGCTCCGCCTCGACCGCAAGCCCAGCAAGCGCGACCTCGACTTCTCCCGCGCCAATCTGCTCGAATTCGACCGCGATTACGTGATGAACACGGACGGATCGCGGCGCACCTACGCCCAGGACTTGATCGAGCGGCACGATCACGTGCGCATCGACAACACCCGCTTGACCCCGGCGGAGACCGCGGCCCTAATTCTCCGAAGGATGCCGCAGTGACCGGGTCGTCGTCGCGCCGAGCACACGCGAAGCCATCCATGCCAGGGCGTCGGCCGTGCGCGCCGGGGTGTCCGACGGTTGCATGATGTGACTCAGCACGGTCCGGACCACGACGTCGATCGCCACATCCAGCTGCGCGGCATCCAGCGGCGGGCCGTAGGCGCGGACACGGCCACGCAGCATGACGGTCGCTTCGCTCAGCAGGCTGCCGGCCCGCACTGTCAGCAGCGGCAGCAACTCGGTGTCGGCGCCGTGCGTGGCCGAGACGATGGCGCGCAGCAGGAGATTGTCGTCGGCGAGTTCGAGGACACCGCGGACGGCGTCGTGGATCGCCTCGACGAGGTCTTCGGGATGCCGTTCGAAGGCGTCCCGGACCACCGCGAGGAACCGGGCGAGTTCGTGCGAGATCATCGCTTCGGCGAGCTGGGTCTTCGAGCCGAGTTCGTTGTAGACGGTCTGGCGGCTGACGCCGACGATCTCCGCGAGCTTGCTCATCGTCACCGAGGACCAGCCGGAGCGTACGGTCAGCTCGATCGCCGACGCGACGATCGGTTGACGGTACGGACCCCCCGTGACCGGCGCCTCACTCATGATCGTCATTCTAGGCCGCCGTTCCCGCCGCGAACGCCAGCGCCTCCGGCCACGGCGCCCGCCCGGCGATATGGCGACGGTACTTCATGATCTCGCGCGGCCGGTCGACGGTCAGCGCCCCGACGATCCGGTCCCCGCGCCGGTACAGCGCGGTGAAACCACCGGCCTCCGGGACGGCGGCCACCACCTCGTCCGCGCGCGGGGTGCCGACGAACTGGATCCGGTGGTCGTACCAGTCCGACCAGAAGTACGGCACCGGCGACAGCGCCTTCGCCGCTTCCGGCGCGAGCGCGTGACGAGCGGCCGCGGCACCTTGCTCCGCGGCGTTCGTCCAGTGCTCCAGCCGCATCAGCTCACCGTCGAACAACGGGTTCGCGGCATGTGCGACATCGCCGGCGGCGTACACGCCGGGCACCCCGGTCGCGAGCGTGGCGTCGCACACCACGCCGCCGTCTCGCTCGTGCAAAGGCACCCCGCTTCCGGCCAGCCAACCGGTGGCCGGGATGACGCCGATGCCGGCGACCACCAGATCCGCGGGCAGCACCTCGCCGGTCGAAAGCCGGACACCGGTCACCACACCGCCGTCGGACTCCAGGCCGGTGACCGTGGTGGACAACCGCAGTTCAGTGCCCGCCTCCCGGTGCAGCGAGGCGCACACCGCACCGGCCTCGGCGCCGACGGACCGGGTGAGCGGGACGTCGAGCGTCTCGACGATCGTCGACGGCAGCCCGCGCTTCCGTGCCGCGGCGGCGACCTCCGAGCCGATGAAACCCGCGCCGATCACGACCGTGCGCGCCCCGTCGTCGAGCGCCGCACGGACCGCCAGCGCGTCCTCGGCGGTCCTCAACGTGTGGACCCCGGCGAGCCCCTCGCTTCCGGGCAGCCGCCGCGCGGTGGCGCCGGTCGCGATCACCAGCGCCTCGTAGGGAACCGTCGTCCCCGCCACCGACACCTCGCGGGCGGTGGTGTCGAGCCCGTCCGCGGGGGCGCCGAGCATCAGCTCGACGCCGAACTCGTCGCGCAATGTGTCCTCGGCGTGGAACGGCTCGACCTTGCCGGGTCCTTCCGCGTCGAGGAACGACTTCGACAGCGGGAGCCGATCGTACGGCGGGTGGTCCTCCGCGCCGATCAGCACGATCCGCCCTCGATATCCGTCCCGGCGAGCCGCCTCCACCGCGCGCAACCCGGCCAGCGACGCTCCCACGACAACCAGTGTCATGGTCAGTCCCGCAGCTTCAGCGCGAGGACCGGGCAGGCGTCGACAGCGGCCGACAGGTCCTGGCGGTGTTCTTCACCGGGTCGCTCGTCGAGCACCACGACCGTGCCGTCGTCACCCACCTCGAAGAAGTCGGGCGCCATCGCCTCGCACATGCCCAGCCCGTCGCATTTCGCGCGATCCGCCTCGATCTTCATCATGCTCCGACCCTTCCCGGTGCCACGAAATCGACCTTCTCCCGCACCCCGCAGTCCGGGCAGCACCAAGAATCCGGGATCGCCGACCACGGGGTCCCGGCGGGGAAGCCCTCCCGCGGGTCGCCGAGTTTCTCGTCGTACACATAACCGCAGCCGGGGCACATCCCGCCCTCGGTCGCGTCGCCGTGCGTGTCGGCGACGTGCCGCGACGGCGCGGTGACACGCGTTCCGTAGCGCGCCAGCACCTTGGCCCGCTTCGACGGCTGGATGTTGGCGCGGGAGATGTCGCCGTCGAAATGCGCGAGCACCCGCGGATCCATCACGCGCCGCCACACCGGCGGGATCAGCGCCAGCACGATCATCCCGGCGTAGCCCGTCGGGAGCACCGGCGATTCCGCGAAATCACGCAGCGTCTGGTAGCGGCGGGTCGGGTTGGCGTGGTGATCGCTGTGCCTCTGCAGGTGGTAGAGCAGCACGTTGGTGGCGATGTTGTTGGAGTTCCAGCTGTGGCTGGGGTCCACGCGTTCGTACCGGCGGCGGTTCGGCGGGCCGACCATCTGCCGCCGCATGCCGTAGTGCTCCATGTAGTTCACGACCTCCAGCAACGAGAACCCGATCACCGCCTGGATCACCAGGTACGGCAGGATCCCCGGCCCCAGCCACACGGTCATCGCCGCCCACAGCACCGCCGACATCAGCCAGGCGTTGAGCACGTCGTTGCCGATCCGGAACGGATGCCGGTCACGCCGGGCGTAGCGCTTGCGCTCCAGACCCCACGCGGATTTCAGCGAGCCGAACACGGTGCGCGGCCAGAACCGGTAGAAGCTCTCCCCCACTCGGCTGCTGGCCGGGTCCTCGGGAGTGGCCACCCGGACGTGGTGGCCGCGGTTGTGCTCGATGTAGAAGTGGCCGTAGAAGCTCTGCGCCAGCGCGATCTTCGACAGCCAGCGCTCGTGGCTCTCCTTCTTGTGCCCGAGTTCGTGCGCGGTGTTGATGCCGATCCCACCGATGCAGCCGATCGAGATCGCCAGGCCGACCTTGTCCAAGACGGACAGGTCACCGCGGGCGATCAGCCAGAACGCGACAACGAAACCCGCGTACTGGATGGGCAGGAACGCGAAGGTGATCCACCGGTAGTAGCGATCCCGCTCCAGCCGTTCGATCACGTCGTCGGGTGGATTGCTGCGGTCCAGCCCGGCCACCAGGTCGATCAGCGGCACGATCGCCAAGATCACGATCGGCCCGATCCAGAACCACACTCCCCAGCCGGTGGCCGCGTGCAGCCCGATGGCCAGGAACGCGAGCGAAGGCACCACCAGGCCGATCAGCCACAGATATCGCTTGCCGTCGGTCCAGCGTTCGGTCGAGCCCGCCGGGATCGTGCCCGTCATCTCGCTCATCGCACCCTCCTCCATTGGCTGGGTTTACAAAAATGTAAGTGATGTACACCCAGTTTGACAAGAGGTAACCTTTTGTAAACCCAGCATTGCTTCATTCGGTGAGAACCTGGCGATATCTTGTATTCGTAAGGAAACTTACTTAACTTGTGACGACACGCCGCGGCCCACTTCGTCCGCCCCGAAGGAGCGCGAATGCCCCGATCACCTCGCCGAATCCGACCTGCCGCCGTGGCCACCGTCGCCGCGGCCCTGCTGGTCCTGCCGGCCACCACCGCCACCGCGACCACGACGGCGAACAGCCCGTGGCCGGGCGGCTCGGCCGTCACGAACGCCGACGGTTCGAATGTCCTCGGCGGCAACATGAGCGGCCTGTCGTTCGGCGGCCCGGACGTCCTCTGGGCGGTCAAGAACGGCCCCGGCACGCTGTACCGCCTCGTGCGCAATGGCTCGAAGTGGCAGCCGGACACCGCCAACGGCTGGTCGTCGGGCAAGCAGCTGCGCTATCGCAGCGGCGAGGGCGACCCCGACGCCGAAGCCGTCGTGGCCACCCCGGACGGCGTGGTCGCGGCCACCGAACGCGACGGCGACAACAGCAAGACGAGCGCGCTCAAGGTGCTCCGGTACGACGTCTCCGGCACGGCCAAGACCCTCACCGCCAAGGCCGAATGGGATCTGACAGCGGACCTGCCGAAGGTATCGGCCAACGACGGCCTCGAAGCCGTCTCGTGGATCCCGGACAGCGCCCTCACCGCCAAGGGGTTCGTGGACCAACGCACGAAGGCGGCCTACAACCCGAGCAGCTACCCCGGCCACGGGACCGGTCTCTACCTCGTCGGCCTCGAGAGCAACGGGATGATCTACGCCTACGCGCTCGACCAAGCGGGCGGGAAGTACACCAGGGTCGCGAGTTTCGCGAGCGGGCTCGACTCGATCATGGAACTCGAGTACGAGGCTTCCACCGGCAAGCTGTGGGCGGTCTGCGACGACACCTGCGGCGGTGACTCGGCGACGTTCGCGGTGGACGCGCGGGGCGCGTTCGCCGTCACGGCCACGCACGACCGGCCGAGCGGGATGCCGGACTACAACAACGAAGGCTTCGCGATCTCGGCCACGTGCGCCTCCGGGACCAAGCAGGTGGTCTGGGCCGACGACGGGAACGACGGCGGCCACGCGCTCCGCGCCGGCACCCTCTCCTGCGGCTGAACCGGTACTCCATTCCGGCGCGAATCCGCGCCGGAATGGAATGCACCGATTCCGGCCTTTCTTGCATCCCGCTCGTGAACTAGTTTGTCGGAATGAAATTCGCCTCTCTCGCGATTCTTCCCGCACTGGCCGCTCCCCTGCTTCTGCCGTCCGCGGCGCTCGCCGGTGACGGCTGGGAATCCATCGGCGCCGGGATGACCTCGGGCGCCAGCGGCATCGCCGTCCTCGACCGGGACGACGACCGGATCGACGCGCTTGTCCTACGGGACAACAAGAAGCCCGGCGAGAACCGGGCGGTCCGGGTCCGGCTCGATCACGGCAAGGTGTCCAAGGTGGACTCGATCGACTGGCCCGGCGAACTCCCGGTCGATCTGGAAGCGGCCGAAGCGGTGCCGGGAAAGACCGGCGAATTCATCGCGCTGGCCAGCGGCGGCAAGGGCTTTCACTTCAAACTGAAGGACCAGCGGCTGAAAGTGCTCGGTACTTTCCAGGTGCCGAAAGGTGACCCGGAAGACAATTACGAGGGTTTCGCGCTGAAAAAGATGAATGATCGATTGTTCGCGGTCTGGGCGGACCGCGGCCAGGACGCCCGCCCGGCCACGCTCTACACCGCGGAGTTCTCGGTCTCGAAGCTGTCCTTCAAGAAGCCGAAGTCGATCCCGTTCCGGGTCCCGTATCCGGCCACGGACGTCCGTCACACCTCGGACGTCGAGATCACCACGGACGACCGCGTCCTGGTCTCGGCCGCCTCGGACCCCGGTGACGAAGGCCCGTTCGACTCGGCCGTGTACGCGGCGGGGGTGCTTCGCTCCGACGGTTCGATCGCCCTCTCCCCCGTTCCGGTGAGGATCGGCGACTTCCCCGGCCACAAGATCGAGGCCATGACCTGTCTTTCACGCTCGTGCGGCAGCCTGCTCTACGGGACCGACGACGAGGCCGCGGGCGGTAGGCTCCGGATCGCGACCAGGAACGACCCGGAGGCCCAGTGATCAGCGACGACCTGCGCGAGCGCCGCCACAAGATCATCGAAGAGCACATGGACACCGAGGTGGCCCACGAGTTCGACCGCACGCTGGGCACCTTCAACGGCCATCCGCACTACGAGATCATGGCGACCGGCCAGATCTTCGACGGCGACGAAGAGGTCATGGCGTACTACTGCATGACCCGCACGGCCTTCCCGGACCAGCGGCACGACAACGTCCGGTACCACTTCGCCGACGAGTCGGTCATCGTCGAATTCGACCTGCTCGGCACCAACCTCGGCGAGTTCTACGGCCGTCCGCCGACCGGCAAGGCGTTCCGGGTGCCGATCATCGCGGTGTTCTTCTTCGACGAGGATCGGATCACGAACGAGCGCATCTACTTCGACGCCGCCAGCCTGATCACCCAGGCCGGGCACGCCGAACTCCTGACCCTCCTGGCGTCCGGCGACGTCTGAGCCGACGCCGGCCGAGGATTATCCCGAAGCACCCGGGGTACCCGGCCAGCATGGACGAAGCAGAGGCGGTGCGCGACGCCCGCCTCATGGAGCGCGAATTCGCCGGGCATCAGTCCGGCGCCCGCTTGTTCGGCGTCTTCGCCGTGTCGATCCTGCACAACCTGGTGCATCTGCTGTTCGGCGTGGTGGGCGTGCTCGCCGCTCGCAACCGCGCCGCTTCCCGGGTCTTCCTGATGGTCGGCGGCGGGATCTATCTGCTGCTGTGGATCATCGGCCTGGCGATCCCGCAGAGCAGCCCGGGGAACTTCCTGCCGTTCAACGTCGCCGACAACTGGCTGCATCTCGGCCTCGGCGTCGGCATGATCGCGCTGGGTGTCCTCACCACCGCGCTCGAACGCAAGGCCGGCGACTACCCGGAACCGGATCTGCAGCGCCAGTGAAAACGTCCGGGCCCGCCGCGGAAGCGACGGGCCCGGACGCTCGGTCGGCTGGCTTCAGACCAGGTCGTACCGGTCGAGGTTCATGACCTTGTCCCACGCGGACACGAAGTCACGGACGAACTTCTCCTTCGCGTCGTCGCTGGCGTAGACCTCCGCCACCGCGCGAAGCTCGGAGTTGGACCCGAACACCAGGTCGGCACGGGTACCGGTCCACTTGACCTCGCCGGTCGCGGAGTCGCGGCCTTCGAAGGTCTCCGCGTCCTCCGACGTGGCGGTCCACTGGACCCCCATGTCGAGCAGGTTCACGAAGAAGTCGTTGGTCAGCGACCCCGGCTTCTCGGTGAACACGCCGTGCTTGGACTGCTGGGCGTTGGCGCCGAGGACACGCAGACCGCCGACGAGGACGGTCATCTCGGGCGCGCTCAGGTTCAGCAGGTTCGCGCGGTCGAGGAGCAGGTACTCCGTCGGGAGACGGTGGCCCTTGCCGCGGTAGTTGCGGAACCCGTCGACGGTCGGCTCCAGCGGGGCGAACGACTCGGCGTCGGTCTGCTCCTCCGTCGCGTCGGTGCGGCCCGGGGTGAACGGCACGGTGATCTCGTGGCCGCCGTCCTTCGCGGCCCGCTCGACGGCGGCGACGCCGCCCAGCACGATCAGGTCGGCGAGCGAGACCTTCTTGCCGCCGGTCTGGGCGCTGTTGAACGCCTCCTGGACACCCTCGAGGGTCCGCAACACCTGGGACAGCGTCTGCGGGTCGTTGACCTCCCAGTCTCGCTGCGGCTCGAGGCGGATGCGGGCACCGTTCGCGCCACCGCGCTTGTCGCTGCCCCGGAACGTCGAGGCCGACGCCCAAGCGGTGGAGACCAGCTGCGAGACCGACAGGCCCGAAGCGAGCAGCTTCTCCTTGAGGGAGGCGATGTCCGCGTCGTCGATCAGCTCGTGGTCGACGGCGGGCACCGGGTCCTGCCAGATCAGCGTCTCCTGCGGCACCAGCGGGCCGAGGTAACGCTGGATCGGGCCCATGTCACGGTGGGTCAGCTTGAACCAGGCACGGGCGAAGGCATCCGCGAACTGGTCCGGGTTCTCGTAGAACCGGCGCGAGATCTGCTCGTAGACCGGGTCGAAACGCAGCGCCAGGTCGGTGGTGAGCATGCCGGGCGCGCGGTTGAGCTTGCCGTCCTCGGGGTCCGGCACGGTGTTCTTCGCCTTGCCGTCCTTCGGGACCCACTGGTGGGCACCCGCCGGGCTCTTGGTCAGCTCCCACTCGTACTCGAAGAGGTTGTGGAAGAACCAGTTGCTCCACTGGGTCGGGGTCGGCGTCCAGGTAACCTCGAGGCCACTGGTGATCGCGTCGCGGCCCTTGCCGCTGCCGAAGGTGTTCTTCCAGCCCAGGCCCTGCTCCTCGATCGAAGCGCCTTCGGGCTCGGGGCCGACGTACTTGTCCGGGTCGGCCGCGCCGTGCGTCTTGCCGAAGCTGTGGCCGCCGGCGATCAGCGCGACGGTCTCCTCGTCGTTCATCGCCATCCGGCCGAAGGTCTCGCGGATGTCGCGGGCCGCGGCCAGCGGGTCCGGGTTGCCGTTCGGGCCTTCCGGGTTCACGTAGATGAGACCCATCTGCACGGCGGCCAGCGGGTTCTCCAGCTCACGGTCGCCGGTGTAGCGCTCGTCGCCGAGCCACGTGCGCTCGGGACCCCAGTACACGTCCTCGTCCGGCTCCCAGACGTCCGCGCGGCCACCGGCGAAGCCGAAGGTCTTGAAGCCCATGGTCTCCAGGGCACGGTTGCCGGTGAAGATCATCAGGTCGGCCCACGAGATCTTGCGGCCGTACTTCTTCTTGACCGGCCAGAGCAGGCGGCGGGCCTTGTCCAGGTTGCCGTTGTCCGGCCAGCTGTTGAGCGGGGCGAAACGCTGCATGCCGGCGCCCGCGCCGCCGCGGCCGTCCTCGATGCGGTAGGTGCCCGCGCTGTGCCACGCCATGCGGATCATGAAGCCGCCGTAGTGGCCGAAGTCCGCGGGCCACCAGTCCTGCGACGTCGTGAGGACGGCGTCGACATCCTTGGCGAGTTCGGCGAGGTCGAGGGTCTTGAACTCGGCGGCGTAATCGAACCCGGCGTCCATCGGGTCGGAAGCCGCCGAGTGCTTCCGGAGGATCTTCAGGTTGAGCTGGTTCGGCCACCAGTCACGGTTGCCCGCGCCTTCGGTGGGGTGGTTGCGGCGGCCCGACGAGACGGGGCAGCCGCCCGCGCTCTCTTCGTTCATTTCGCCGATGACGGCGTCCGGGCTGTCAGACACGGGAATCCTTCCGGGAATCAGAACTGCAGGGCTCAGGAACGGGGTTCAACGGCACAGTCGGGACACAGGCCCCAGTAGATGACCTCGGCCTCTTCGATCACGAAGCCTTGGTCGTTCGACGCGGTCAAACAGGGTGCGGGACCGACGGCGCAGTCGACGTCGGCGATGGCACCACAGGTTCGGCACACGACGTGGTGGTGGTTGTCCCCGACCCGGGACTCGTAGCGTGCCACGGACCCCGACGGCTGGATCCGCCGAACGAGACCCGCGGCGGTCAGTGCCCGCAACACGTCGTAAATGGCCTGGTGAGAGACCTCTCCGAGTTCCGTACGCACGGCACCGATGATCGAGTCGGTGTCGGCGTGCGGGTGGTCGCGTACCGCTGTCAGCACGGCCACCCTGGGACGCGTCACGCGCAGGGAGGCCCCGCGCAGCATCCGCTCGAAGTCCGGGGTCGTGGGCACGGCCGCAGTCTGGCCCATTTTCTGGAATGAATCAAGTTCTTGCATCCCGGGCGTGTCCGGCCCGGTTCCCTCACTCCTCCCGCGCCAGCAGTTCCCGGACCCGTTCCTGCAGCGCCTCCCTCGGGTACGCGTTCACCTGGGCACCCGCCATCCGCACCGGGTCGCCGAAGAAGAAGTACTCGTACAGCGACTCCCGCCCGGCGAAGCTCGAGACCGACGCGTCGAACGCCAGCTTGAACAGCCGCGCGCGGTCCTTGGCCGGCAGCGTGGCCGACTGGAGGTACGTGTCGATGTCAGGACGCCCTTCGGCCTCGAAGTCCGCTTCGCCCGGCAGGGCCATGAGCCCGGAGGCGGAGAACTTGCGGATGATTTCGGTCAGCCGCGGCGAGACCTTCGTGGGATACCAGTTCCGGGCGGCGTTGAGGACTTCCCACTTGGGCAGGAAGACGCCGTCCTCGCTCAGTTTTCCGTCGGCCTCGGCAGCGCGCAGCACGGCCTTCTCGATCTCGACGTAGGAGATCAGCTCCGACAGGTCCTGCTGGATGTGCTGGAAACCGCCGATGCCGATCGCGGCGGCGATCTCACTGGCGAGGCCGAGGTAGAACTCCGTCTTGGCCAGCGTGCGCGTGACGACCTGGTGGGTCATCAGCGCGCCGGCGCCGGTCTCGGAGTACCAGGCGTTGCACAGCTCCGGGTGCCCCAGCAGGAAGACCCGCTCGCTCGGGACGAAGACGTCGTCGAACACCACGACCGCGTCCATTTCCTCGAACCGGGAGGCGAGCGGTTCGTCGAAGTGCGAGCGGCCGTGGTCGACTCCGGCCCGGCAGAAGTACTTGAGACCGGGCGCGTCGTTCGGGACGGCGAAAGCGTAGGAGTACGGGGCATCCTCGGGAGTACCGCGCAGGACTGTCGACGGGAAGACCAGGAGTTCGTCGGCGATCGGCGCGATGGTGGCGAGCATCCGCGCGCCGCGGACGACGATGCCGTCTTCCCGTTCCTCGACCACCTTCGCCGACAGGTTGCCACCGCCCTGCCGGCTGCCTGACACCGAACGGTTGACCTGCGGAGGGATCAGGGTATGCGTCGCGAGGAGGTCGTTCTCGCGCGCCATCTCGTAGTACTTCGCGATGCGCTCGCCGTAAACGGGATCAGCCTGGGAGAAGAACTTCTTCGCGGTCGAGAGCGCGGTGAGCGACGAGTTCATGTAGTCGCCGGTGCGGCCGAGGAAGCCGTTGGAATACTTCGCCCAGACGGAGAAGGCGGCGCGGCGGCGCTTGAGGTCTTCCTCGCTGCGCGGCACCAGGAACGAGGTTCCGACCCGCTCCCCCGTGGTCGGCGATTCGTAGGTCAGGACGTCACGGTGCGCCGGGTCGTGCTGGAGGTCGAACAGCTTCGCGTAGGTCAGCGCGTTGTTGCGGAAAGCGGGGTGCTCGGCGACCTTCGAGGTCACCTTCTCTCCGTCGACGTACAACTCCGGCGTCATCGCGTTGAGCTTGTCGAGGTACTGCTGTCCGGTACGGGCTCCCATGTCGTGCTCCTTTTCGGGGTGGACGTCGTTGTCAGAACAGGGATTCGTGGCCTTGCGCGGATTCGTGGATGGTCGAGAACTGCCCGTTGACGAAGCCGAGCGCGTCACCGGAGCGGTAGTCGAACTCCCGCACCTCGCCGAGGAACAGGGTGTGATCGCCGCCGTCGTAGGCGGCCCACGGCGTGCAGTCGAACCAGCTGAGGACGCCGCCGAGCCGCGGCGCGTGCCCGCCTTCGACCCACGTCGGCGCGCCTTCGGGGGTCGGACGGCCGGCGAAGTTCATCGCCAGCGCCTCCTGTTCCGCGCCGAGGACGTTGACCGCGAACGGGCGACCGGCGAGCAGGTCGTGGCTCTTCACGCTGCGCTGGATCGAAACGAGGACGAGCGGTGGATCCATCGAGACCGCAGTGAAGGAGTTCACCGTCAGGCCGTGCCGTTTCGCAGCGGCGTCGAAGGTCACAACGGCCACTCCCGTCGCGAAGCGGCCGAGACAGCCTCGGAAGAACTGCGCGGGTGGCCGATACAGGCTCGAACCCGGCGAGAAACTGGTTTCGCGTGACATCATCGTCGATTCCTGTTCTATAATCGAACAGCCAGTTCAACTATCGAAATGGATCGTATACGATGGTTTCGGAGTCCCGCAAGACCGCGAGCACGTCCCAGACGCTCAGCCGCGGCATCCGCGTGCTCGAAGTCCTTGCCGACGCCCAAGAACCGCTCAGTGTCGACCGGATCGCCGAACGGCTCGGGGTGCACCGCTCGATCGCGTACCGGCTCATCCGCACCCTCGAAGAGCACGGACTCCTCACACGGGAACCCGCCGGGAAGTACGAACTCGGCGCGCGGCTGGCGGCGCTCGCGGCCGGGATCAAACACGATCTGCAGGCCGCGGCGCTGCCAGAACTGACCGCGGTCGCGAACGAACTCGGCATGACCTGCTTCGTGGCGGTGATGGACCGCGAGGAATGCGTGACGCTGGTCAGCGTGGAACCCCGGCACGCCATCGCGTCCGTCGCGCAGCGCCCGGGGTCCAGGCATCCGTTCACCGCGGGCGCTCCCGGCCGCGCGATCCTTTCCCAGCTTTCACCGGAAGACCGGCCCGTGGAAGTACAGGAAGTGGCTGCCCGCGGCTACGCGGACAGCCATGGTGAAGTGATCGAGAATCTCAGCTCGGTGGCCGTGCCGCTCCCCTTGCGCGGCCACGCCCCCGCGGCGCTCGCGGTCGTCTACTTGTCCAGCACGCGCACTCCCGCCGAGCTCGCGGAGCGGCTCAAGGCGGCGGCGAAGGCCGTCCGTGACGCTCTCGGCGGGTGAGCGTCACGGACGGCCGGGGGTCCACTTCTGTCGTGAGTGGCAAAGAAGCTTAGAACGCAATGCCACGGATGGGGGTCTTGATCGTAAGCGGTGAGGGTTGCCGCAGGTCATGCGCTCGGTTGCCGTGGCCGACAGGAGCCGACCGCGCCCCTGGGTGTCCACCAAGGACACTTTTCGCTGACTCAATGTCCGAGTGATGCCCGGATGAGCGATTTCACGACCAACCCGACCCACGACCGAGAGCCTTCACCCCACCTGTCAGCACACGGAGCAGACTCGATGTACCTCGTGGGCCGCTGGGACGAAGACGGCCTGCGCCGCAGGGCCTCGATCACGCCACGTTCGTCACTTGCCGAACCGGAGCGGGCTCACCGCCTGCTCGGCTTCGTGGTCCGGTCCGAGCGGGATTCCCGACCGGTCACGCAGCAGCAAGGTGGCGATGAGACCGACGACGGTCATCCCGGCCAGATAGACGGCCACGGACACCGACGTGCCGGTCGCGTCGACCAGCGCGGTGGCGATCGTCGGCGCGAACGCGCCGCCGAGGATCGCACCGAGCGCGTACGAGATCGAAACGCCGGAGAAGCGGATCGACGCGGGGAACAGCTCCGCGTAGAACGCCGCCTGCTGGCCGTAGGTGAACCCGAGCCCGACGCTGAGAATGATCAAGCCCAGCGCCAGCAACACGATGTTCCCGGTGTCCACCAAGGGGAAGAGCAGCGCGACGCCGGCGAGTTGCGCGATCCAGCCGACCACGTAGGTGCGCCGCCTGCCGAACCGGTCGGACACCGCGCCCGCCGCCCACGTCGAGAGCAGCCACGTCGCCGCCGACGCGGTCACCGCCCACAGCACCGGGCCGCGGTCGAGGCCGATCGGCCCCTTCGGGTTGGTCGCGTAGTTCTGGATGTAGCCGCCGGTGGTCATATAGCCGACTGCGTTGTTGCCCGCGAATACCAGCGCGGCCACCAGGACGAGCATGGCGTGCTTGCGGAACAGCTGGATGATCGGGGTCCGGGTCTGCTCACGCCGTTCGGCGATCTCGCGGAAGACCGGGCTCTCCTCGACGCGGCGCCGCACGTAGTGGCCGACCAGGATCAGCCCGACACTGAGTAGGAACGGGATGCGCCAGCCCCAGTCGAGGAACGCCTGACCGGGGACGAGCAGGCTGGTCAGCGCCAGGACGCCGGAGGCCAGCAACAGCCCGAGCGGGACGCCGATCTGCGGCGAGGCGCCGAAGAGTCCCCTGCGCTTCGACGGCGCGTGCTCGACGGCCATCAGCACGGCGCCGCCCCATTCACCACCAGCCGAAACGCCCTGCAGGATCCGCAGCAGGATCAGCAGGACCGGCGCGAGGACACCGATCTGGTCGAACGTGGGGAGCACGCCGATCAGCGTGGTCGCGGCGCCCATCAGGATCAGGGTGAGCACCAGGACCACACGACGGCCGTACTTGTCGCCGAAGTGCCCGGCGAGGAACGCCCCGAGCGGGCGGAACAGGAAGCTCACGCCCACCGTGGCGAAGGAGACGAGCGTGCTGTTGGCACCGAGACCGGAGAAGAACAGCTTGCCGAAGACGAGACCGGCGGCGGACGCGTAAACGAAGAAGTCGTACCACTCGACCGTGGTGCCGACGACGGTCGCGAACGCGACCCGGCGCCGATCGGAAGACGGTGGGGCGGTCCGGCCGGGCGTGCGTTCATCCTGCGCTGGATTCGACACCTTGACTCCTTTGACATAGGCCTGACGCGAGTGGCGGCCCGCAGGGATCCCGGGCGAGGCGAAGGCCACTCGGTGACCGCCTTGCCACTGTGGCACGGAATCATATACGTTATTAGATACGAAGCAAGGTCGAGGATTCAGGGGAACATGGGCACTTACGAGGCATCAGCGCCTTCCGGCCGCACGTCCGGTCCGCTGGGCACCCGGCCGGGCAAGATCATCGCCGTCCATCTCAGCTACGCGTCACGCGCGGAGCAGCGCGGACGGCGTCCGGCGAACCCGTCGTACTTCTTCAAGCCGTCGAGCTCGATCGGCACGTCCGGTGGCACGGTCGAACGTCCGGCCGGGACCGAACTGCTGGCCTTCGAAGGCGAGATCGCGCTGGTCATCGGCACCGCGGCCCGGTGGGTCAAAGCGGACCAGGCGTGGGAGCACGTCGCCGCGGTCACCGCCGCGAACGACTTCGGCCTCTACGACCTGCGCGCCGCGGACAAGGGCTCCAACGTCCGCTCCAAGGGCGGCGACGGCTACACCCCGCTCGGCCCGGGCCTCATCGACGCGCGCGACGTCGATCCCTCGTCGCTGCGCGTCCGCACGTGGGTGAACGGCGACCTGGTGCAGGAGGACACCACTGCCGGACTACTGTTCCCCTTACCGCAGTTCGTATCCGACCTCTCCCAGCACTTCACCCTCGAACCGGGCGACGTCATCCTCACCGGGACCCCGGCCGGGTCGACGGTGGTCTCCCCCGGCGACGTCGTCGTCGTCGAAGTGGACGTTCCCGGCACGTCCGTCAGCAGCGGACGGCTCCACACCACCGTGACCCAGGGCATCCGGTCCTTTTCGGACATCGGCAGCCTGCCCGAGGCCGACGACAAGCAACGTGCCGAGGCTTGGGGCACGCCCGTCGAACAGGTCGAAGAGGACACTCCCGCGCTCAGCGAAGGACTTCGCGCCAAGCTGCTGCGCGCACCTGTGGCGGGCTTGTCCGCTCAGCTGCGCAAACGCGGGCTGAACAACGTCGCGATCGACGGCGTGCGTCCCAATCTGCCCGGTTCGAAGATCGTCGGCACGGCGAGGACGTTGCGCTTCGTGCCCAACCGCGAGGATCTGTTCAAGTCCCACGGCGGCGGCTACAACGCGCAGAAGCGCCTTTTCGACTCGGTCGGCGCCGGCGAGGTGATCGTCATCGAAGCCCGCGGTGACAAGGGTTCCGGGACCCTCGGGGACATCCTGGCACTGCGGGCGCGTTACCTCGGCGCGGCCGGGGTGGTCACCGACGGCGGAGTCCGCGACTTCGAGGCCGTCGCCGCGACAGGGCTTCCCGTGTTCTCGCAGGGCCCGCATCCAGCGGTCCTCGGCCGCAAGCACGTGCCATGGGACACCGACGTCGCGGTCGCCTGCGGCGGTGCCACCGTACTCCCCGGCGACATCATCGTCGGCGACGACGACGGCGTGGTCGTCATCCCGCCGTCACTGGCCGAAGAGATCGCCGACGCGGCGCTCGCCCAGGAGGACGAAGACTCCTGGATCGCCGAGCAGGTCGGACAGGGCCGCCCGATCGAGGGGCTCTTCCCGCTGAACCCGTTGTGGCGGGAAAGGTATGAGGCATGGCAGAAGAAGCAGTGAAGACGACCAGCAAATCCGAACTCGCCTACGAGTGGCTGCGTGAGCGGATCGCCCGGCACGAGTACGGACCCGGCTACCGGCTGGTGCTCGCCGAGATCGCCGGCGCGCTCGACATGAGCGTCGTCCCGGTGCGCGAGGCGATCCGGCGGCTGGAGGCCGAACGGCTGGTGACCTTCGAGCGCAACGTCGGCGCGCGGGTGGCGATGGTGGACCAGAACGAGTACGTCCACGCCATGCAGACCCTCGGCGTCGTCGAAGGCGTCGCCACCGCGCTGTCCGCGCCTCAGCTGTCCGAAGAGAACATCGCGCGGGCGCGGCGGGTGAACGAGCGCATGATCGCGCTGCTGGACCATTTCGACGCGCACGAGTTCACCGCGCTGAACCAGCAGTTCCATTCGCTGCTCTTCGAATGCTGCCCCAACCCGCAGATCCTCGACCTCGTGCACCAGGGCTGGACCCGGCTGTCCGGGCTGCGCGACTCCACGTTCGCGTTCGTCCCCGACCGCGCGCACCGCTCGGTCGAGGAACATGAAGAGATCCTCCGGCTGATCACCGAGAAGGCCGACCCGCTCGACATCGAATTCGCCGCGCGCAATCACCGCTGGGCCACCATGCAGGCCTTTTTGGACGCTCGAGAGCGCGCGAACCGCTGACTGAGGAGGGCTCATCTTGACCACCACGACTCCCCGGCCGATCCCCGACGGTGTCCCGGAGCGGATCCGGCACTACATCGGCGGCGAACTCGCCGATTCGGCCGACGGCGCCGTCTTCGACGTGATCGACCCGGTCACCAACGAGGTCTACGTCCAGGCCGCCGCGGGGAAGAAGGCCGACATCGACCGCGCCGTCGCCGCCGCGCGGAAGGCGTTCACCGAGGGACCTTGGCCGAAGCTGCTGCCGCGCGAGCGCTCGCGCGTGCTGAACCGCATCGCCGATCTCGTCGAGTCGCGGGACAAGCGGCTGGCCGCGCTGGAGAGTTTCGACTCGGGCCTGCCGATCTCGCAGGCGCTGGGCCAGGCACGGCGGGCCGCGGAGAACTTCCGGTTCTTCGCCGACCTGATCGTCGCGCAGGCCGACGACACGTACAAGGTGCCCGGCCGCCAGATCAACTACGTCAACCGCAAGCCGATCGGCGTCGCCGGGCTGATCACGCCGTGGAACACGCCGTTCATGCTGGAGTCGTGGAAGCTCGCGCCCGCACTCGCGACCGGCAACACCGTGGTGCTCAAACCCGCCGAGTTCACCCCGCTTTCCGCGTCGCTGTGGGCGGAGATCTTCGAGGAGGCCGGGCTGCCGCCGGGCGTGTTCAACCTCGTCAACGGCTTCGGTGAGGACGCGGGCGACGCGCTGGTGAAGCACCCGGACGTCCCGCTGATCTCGTTCACCGGAGAGAGCCGCACCGGCAGCCTGATCTTCGGCAACGCCGCGCCGTTCCTCAAAGGACTGTCGATGGAGCTGGGCGGCAAGTCACCCGCCATCGTCTTCGCCGACGCCGATCTGGAGACCGCGATCGACGCGACGGTCTTCGGCGTGTTCTCGCTCAACGGCGAACGCTGTACCGCGGGCAGCCGGATCCTGGTCGAGCGCGCGATCTACGACGAGTTCGTCGAGCGTTACGCCGCGCAGGCCGAGCGGGTCAAGGTGGGCGACCCGAGCGACCCCGCGACCGAGGTCGGCGCCCTGGTGCACCCCGAGCACTACGACAAGGTCATGAAGTACATCGAGATCGGCAAGACCGAGGGTAGGCTGGTCGCCGGTGGCGGCCGCCCGGACGGCTTCCCGACCGGGAACTACGTGACCCCGACGGTGTTCGCCGACGTCAAACCGGACGCCCGGATCTTCCAGGAGGAGATCTTCGGCCCGGTCGTCGCGATCACGCCGTTCGACGGCGAAGACGAAGCACTGGCGCTGGCGAACAACACGAAGTACGGGCTGGCGGCCTACGTCTGGACCAACGATCTCAAGCGGGCGCACAACTTCGCGCAGTCCGTCGAAGCCGGCATGGTGTGGCTCAACTCCAACAACGTCCGCGACCTGCGCACGCCTTTCGGCGGAGTGAAGGCTTCCGGGCTGGGACACGAGGGCGGCTACCGCTCGATCGACTTCTACACCGACCAGCAGGCGGTGCACATCAATCTCGGCGAGGTGCACAACCCCGCCTTCGGTAAGGGCTGAACCCGTTCCCCCGTCCACAAAGGATGACGCAATGAAGCCGATCCCCACCCCGAAATCGCCGCCGCCGGACGTCCTGCGCTGCGCGTACATGGAACTCGTCGTCACCGATCTGGCGCGTTCGCGCGCGTTCTACGCCGACGTCCTCGGACTGACGGTGACCGAGGAGGACGAGACCACGGTCAGCCTCCGCACGATCGACGAGTTCATCCACCACAACCTCGTGCTGCGCCAGGGACCGGTCGCCGCGGTCGCGGCGTTCTCGTACCGGGTGCGGTCACCGGAGGACCTGGACAAGGCAGTCGCGTTCTACACGGAGCTGGGCTGCCGGGTCGAACGTCGTGCGGACGGCTACACCAAGGGCATCGGGGACTCGGTGCGGGTGCAGGACCCGCTCGGCTTCCCGCTCGAGTTCTTCCACGACGTCCAGCACGTCGACAGACTCAGCTGGCGCTATGACCTGCACGTCCCTGGCGCGCTGGTCCGGCTCGACCACTTCAACCAGGTCACGCCGGACGTCCCGCTGGCGGTGAAGCATATGGAAGACCTCAACTTCCGGGTCACCGAAGACATCCAGGACGATCAGGGCGTCACCTACGCGGCCTGGATGCGCCGCAAGCCCACCGTGCACGACACCGCGATGACCGGCGGCGACGGTCCGCGGATGCACCACGTCGCCTTCGCCACGCACGAGAAGCACAACATCCTGTCCATTTGCGACAAACTCGGCTCGCTCCGGATGTCGGACCACATCGAACGCGGCCCCGGCAGGCACGGCGTCTCGAACGCGTTCTACCTGTACCTGCGCGACCCCGACGGGCACCGCGTCGAGATCTACACGCAGGACTACTACACCGGCGACCCGGACAACCCGGTCGTCACCTGGGACGTGCACGACAACCAGCGCCGCGACTGGTGGGGCACGCCGGTGGTCCCGTCCTGGTACACCGACGCCTCGCTGGTACTCGACCTCGACGGCAAGCCGCAGCCGGTGGTAGCGAGGACCGAGGAAAGCGAACTGGAGGTCACCATCGGCGCCGACGGCTTCTCCTACACCCGCAAAGGTGACGACGAAGGCGAACTGCCGGCCTGGAAACAGGGCGAGTACAAACTCGGCAACCAGCTCTGAGGCGGGGAGATGCTCGAACAGGAAACGATCACCGCGATCGCCGACGAACTGGCGGCCGCGGAGGAGGCCCGGGAAACGATCCCGCTGCTGACGGGGCGCTACCCGGACATGACCGTCGAGGACTCGTACGCCGTGCAGAACGAATGGCGGCGCCGGGGTATCGCGGCGGGGCGCCGTCCGGTCGGGCGCAAGATCGGGCTCACGTCGAAGGTCATGCAGGCCGCCACCGGGATCACCGAACCCGACTACGGCACCATCTTCGCCGACATGGTGTTCGAGAACGGTTCCGTGATCGAGCACAGCCGGTTCTCGAACGTGCGCATCGAGGTCGAGCTGGCCTTCGTGCTCCGTGATTCCCTTTCGGGGCCGGACGCCACGGTGTTCGACGTAGTGCGGGCGACCGAATACGTCGTGCCCGCTCTGGAGATCCTGTCCTCCCGGATCGAGATGGCCGGCCGGACCATCGTCGACACGATCAGCGACAACGCGGCCATGGGCGGGATGGTCTACGGCGGTAACCCGGTCGCCGTGGACGCCGTCGACCTGCGGTGGGTTTCGGCGCTGTTGTACCGCAACGAAACCATCGAGGAATCCGGCGTCGCCGCCGCGGTGCTGAACCATCCCGCGAACGGCGTCGCCTGGCTGGCGAACAAGCTCGCTCAGCACGGTGACGAACTCGACCCGGGTGACATCGTGCTGGCCGGGTCGTTCACGCGGCCGATGTGGGTGCACCCCGGCGACACCGTGACCGCCGATTACCGGGACCTGGGGGCGATCACATGCCGCTTCGTCTAGCTCCGCCGTTCCGGGATCAGCTGGGCGAGCGGCCGCGGATCGGCATGTGGGTCACGTCGGGCAGCCCGGTGGTCGCGGAGATCTGCGCGGGTTCCGGGCTCGACTGGCTGCTCGTCGACACCGAGCACTCCCCCGCCGGGCTGGAGACGGTGCAGTCGTTGCTGCAGACGATCGCCGCGTATCCGATCACGCCGATGGTGCGCGCCCCGTCCGGTGACGCGGTCGCGCTGAAGCAACTGCTCGACCTGGGCGCGCAGAACCTGCTGGTGCCCATGGTCGACAGCGCGGAGGAAGCGGAAGCCGTGGTGCGGGCCGTCCGCTATCCGCCACGTGGCGTGCGCGGTGTCGGCAGTGCCCTGTCGCGGTCGGCGCGCTGGAACCGAGTCGAGGACTATCTCGCGAAGGCCGAAGAGTTCACGTCGCTGTTCGTCCAGATCGAGTCGACGACGGGAGTCGCGGCGGCCGCCGAGATCGCCGCTGTCGACGGCGTCGACGGGGTGTTCGTCGGGCCGTCCGATCTGGCCGCCTCGATGGACCTGCTCGGAAAGCAGACGCACCCCGACGTCACCGCGGCCGTCTTGAGCACCTTCGAGGCCGTCCTTGCTCAGGGGAAACCGGTGGGAGTCAACGCGTTCGACCCTGCGCAGGCTCAGCGCTATCTTGACGCCGGCGCTTCGTTCGTGCTGGTCGGTGCCGATGTCACCCTGCTCGCACAAGGTTCGGAGGCGCTCGCGCGGCGGCATCCGCCGGACTCATGACCGGGCGGTGGGTCGAGGCTTTCGCGACGTCGAAGGTGGCGTGTCCTGGTGGCGTGTCCGTGAAGGCCTCCTTCCCTACTTTCAGGGTAGGGAAGGAGGCCTTCACGGACTTTCCTGACTCGCGGGGTTTCCGGTGGACGCGCCTACGGGGTGGTCGTGAGTGGCGTTTCGGGTTAGAGGCCGAATCGCCACTCACGACCACCTGGACCGAAGACATCCGTGCCCGTGGATTCAAGCCGGATTCATCGACCGCGCCTCACGATCAGCGACCGGATCCACCGGCAATCGACCTGCTGCGACGGCACCGGCCGCGGCAACAACACCGATGAACCCGAAAACAACACCGAAGGCCAAGGTAGGGCTCGATTCGAGACCCGCCAGAACCGCGCCCGTCACCGCCACCCCCGCCACCGCGCCCACCTGTCGCACGGTATTGAACAAACCCGAGGCACCACCCGCGGCGCCCGGTTCCACCGACGCCATCGCGATGGCGGACAGAGGCGACCACGCCATGGCATTGGCGGCGCCCAGAATCGCGGCTCCGGGAACAATCCACCAGGGACTCAGTTCGAGCACGACCACAAGGCCTATGAGCGAAAGGCTCACCATGAGCAGGCCCATGCCGAGTATCGCCGGCCTGCGCGCCCCCACGCGGTCGACCCATCGGCCGGCCGGTGGCGACAACACGACCGCCACGAGAGCGTCCGGCGACATGACCACGGCGGCCTCGACCGGCCCGAAACCTCGCACCTCTTGGATGTAGAGCATGGTCGGCAGGGCCATCGCGAGAACCGTCGCGCCGAGAGACGCCATCGCGAGGCTTGCCGACAGGTATCCGGACGAGCGATAGAGCCTCAGTGGCGCGAGGGCTTCCGCCCCTTCTTTGCGTTCGCGGTGGCAAAAGAGGACGAGCAGCGCCACGGCCAAAGCGATAGCGGTGACGATCATGGGCAGCGAGAGGGTACGCCAGGACAGCAGGGCCCACACGAGAAGGCTCAGACCCGCTGTGCTCAACGCGGCACCGAGGAGATCGAATCGTGTGACGCCTCCATGGCTACCTGGGATCAGGCGGATCCCCATGACGACGGCGATGCCGCAAAGTGGCACGTTGACCCAGAAGATCCAGCGCCAATCCAGTCCCGCCGTCAGCAGCCCGCCCAGTATGGGCCCGAGCAAGGTGGCAGCGGCGGCGACCGAGCCCCAGATGCCGAAGGCGCGCCCGCGCTCGTCTTCGGCGAAAAGTCGTCGAATCAGCGTGAGTGGCTGAGGGGACATCGCTGCGGCTGCGAGGCCTTGCAGGACTCTGAAAGCGACAAGCCATCCGATTGAAGGCGCGAGCCCACACAACGCGGAGGCGACGGCGAAGCCTCCCATACCGAAGAGGTAGACGCGCTTCGGATCGAAGAGGTCTCCGAGTCGTCCGGCGATGAGCAAAGGGACCGAAAACGCCAGCAGATAGCCGGCCGTCACCCAGAACAGCCCGGCGACGTCCCCGCCGAGATCGGCTTGGATGCTCGGGCTCGCCACGGCGACGATCGTCGTATCGAGCAGGAGCACGAAGAACCCCGCGAGCAGGGCCGTGAGTCCTCCCCACTTGTGTGTCACGCGTCCACCGTTCGCAGTAGGCGGTCAACCGGCCGAATCGTGTCGTTCCCGCGCCGCGAGGATGTCGTCCCGATGCGCGTTCGCCCAAGCGTCGAGCGCACTCAACGGAACGTCACCAGTCCGTCCCGGACCAGAGCGCGCAGGGTCAGCGTCAGCATCCGCTGGCTGATTCCTTCGATCCCGCGGTGCGACTCGCCGAACCGAGAGGTCCGCCTGCCGAGCAGGACCACGATGAGCACGCTCCACTTGTCACCCGATCAGGTCGAGGATTTCGCGGGTCGGGCAGTCGTGGTCGGCGGGCACGGGCACATCGATGTGCGTAGCTGACATGAAAGTGCCTCCTCACCGGCGCGGCCGATACTGGCGTAGGTTGAGGTTACGAACAAGTAGTAACCAACGGAAGCGGTCATGACTGCCCCTGCCGAACACGAAGCTCCCGAACAACCGGAGCCCGCCGAGCCGAAGCTGGTCGTCCTCGGCTCCGAATACGCGCCGACCCGCACGGACGGGATGTGCTCCTGGTGATGTACATCGACGTATGGTCCGACGTCGTCTGTCCGTGGTGCTACATCGGCAAACGCCGGATGGAGACCGCACTCGGCGAGTTCGGGCACGCCGACGACGTCGAAGTGCGCTGGCACAGTTTCCAGCTCGACTCCTCGCACCCCAAGGGCCACCGCGAACCGGTACACGACATGCTCGCCAAGAAGACCGGCGCACCGCCCGAGCAGGTCAGGGCGATGACGCGGCAGGTAACCGAACTCGCCGCCGCGGAGGGTCTTACGTACGACCTCGACAACGCCGTGTCGGTCAACACACTCGACGCCCACCGCCTCAACCATCTCGCCGACCAGCACGGGCTCGGCGATCGGATGCACGAGCGGCTGCTCAAGGCGCATCTCTGTGATGGCGAGATCGTCGACGATCTCGACACGCTGGTCCGGCTCGGCACCGAGGTCGGCGTCCCCGAGGACGAGGCGCGTGAAGTACTGGAGGGCACGAAGTACGCGGGCGAGGTCGACGTGGATTTCGCCGAGGCACGCAGGATCGGCGTCAACGGAGTGCCGTTCTTCGTGCTGAACGGCGCTTACGGTGTTTCCGGCGTGCAGTCCGCGGTCACATTCCTTTCCGTGCTGGAAAAAGCACACCAATCACGATAGAGCCACGGAACCCGTCCGTCGTGGCAACGCCCGTCCGCTCCGCGAGTGGTAAGCCGATGGCTTCGGCGCGCGAAAGGGGAGACGATCTTAACCGTGTGGGCCGGCCGCCCATCGAGCCGAACCCGCAACGCCGGGCCTCCCCCACGGAAACCCACGAGCTGACGGTCGTTCCCTTCGACGGCCATCACCGCATCGACGCCGACGGCGACGTGCGCGGTTCAGGGCTCCGGAGCCCTTCTCGAAGGCGAACTGCCCAGCACAGACCGACCGGGTGGCGATCACCAAGCTCACCGGGGTCGAATGCGAACACGTGACACCCGGACGAAGATCACTCCCGGCCGGGCCGCCGATCTGGCCCTGATCTCCGACCGGCGTCGCGAATTCGACCGCCGCCCGGTTTCCGGATGCGGATTCGGACGAGGAGCTCAGCGGCGGTTTGGCTGGTCAGCCGATCCCGCGGCACGAGCGGCGGTGCCGTGCTCGGCGGCCCAGGTGGCGATGCGGGTGCGGTTGGGGAGGCCGAGTTCGTCGAGGACGCGTTCGACCCGCCGGCATCTCGCCGAGCCGATTCGGCGCTCGGCCGGTTCGGAGTAGGGTCCTGATCATGCCCGCACTTCCGCGTGGCGGCCGTCCCGCGGAGGCACTGGCCACCATCCAAGCGAGTATCGACGCTGTCTGGCTGAAGTATCTCGCCGAGTACGGCGTCACGGCGGGAACCGTCGATGAGATCGATCTCGCCGAAACGGTGCTGGCCGATCCGTCGTCCTTCGAGTGGCGGGTGGTCGATGCCGCCCTAGTACGGTTGCGGTGCGCCGAGTGCGGCAGCGAACTCGGCTCCGGACCATCAGGCTGCGAACCGTGCGATCAAGCGAACGCGTTCCGCTTCGCCGCGATAGAGGTCGATCGTCCCGCGACCCCGCCGGGCACCGAACACGGCCTCCGCGTCGCGCGCACACGGCACCGCTACCCACCGAGGGTCCGCTGCGGATACGAGCTCGGGTTGCCAGATCTCCTCGACGGCAGGCTGCCCGGCACCCCACAGGCACAAGCCCTCAAGGCGGCGATCAACAAGCTCACCGACGACGAACGCGAACGTGTCACCACGTTCGACGAAGTGACCGCGCTCGCCGCCGGCCGGTAGGACTCCGTCAGCTCACGACCGGATGATCAGTAGTCGTCACGACCCGTGAATTGTTGTTCGAGTAGTTCCGCCGAGCCGGCGACGAGTTCGAGCGGGTCGGTGAACTCGTTGATGTCGAGATTCACCAACGGCAGGGAATGGCGCAGCACCAGGTGCTCCCCCATGACCACCAGTCCCCCGACGACGATCGTGTTGCCGACCTCGGTCAGCACGGTCGCCAGGTCGACCTCGCTGACCCGCGCGAACGGTGTCGCGATCTGCACCCAGTCCTCGCGGCGGTCGAAGATCTCCCGTGCGATGACCACGGTCTGTGCCCGCTCTTCGTAGTCGTCGTCGCCGTAGGACAAGCGGATGCGAATTTCGTCCGGTTCGTCCTTCACGACCCGATATTCGTGTCGTACGAACGCGGCCAGATCGGCCCATTCCGCCATGATTTCAGTCTCCCTCGCAGTCGAAGATCAAGACTAGCGACTGCCCGGGCGAAGAGACCGGCCTCGGCCCGACATCACCCGGACAGCGGCGGCCCGCGCGTGTTCCGACACCGAAGTTTTAGCCCTGCAGGGTGAAACGGTGCCGTTAGGTCCTACGACCGGATCACCCAAGGTCCAGCGAGAGCCTGCAACAAAAGCCGGTCCTGATGACTTCGCGCTCGAAAATTCCCAAGCGAGCTGAGTCTGAAGCCTATCTCTTCTTGATCTTGTTGTAGTCTCTTTCAGCATCTTTGACAGGGGAGATCATGTGGCGAACAACGATCATGGCCGGTCAAAAACCGACCGGGCGAGAAACGTCAAAACCTCGGATCCGGCAGTGGCCGCGGCGCTTGTCAGCCGACGTGGAGCGATTCTGGCGGCTGTTATAACCGCGGTGTTGGGCCTGGTGGGCGCGGTGGTCGTGGCACTCATCAACACCAGTGCACAGCCGGCGAAAGGCGCCGACGACCGAGGTTCGCCATCCGGGTCGTCGTCGCAAGATGCCACCAGCGTGCAGCAACAGGGGAACAAACCCGCTGAAGCCGTCCCCGAGCAGGTGAAGCTCGATGCGGACATGGGGGTCGACCTCGACGCGTCCCGCGCCACCCCGGTGTCCGCATCGGGCCCCAACGGCGACATAGACCTCTATTTCAACGGAAGCTATTTGACCGCCAATCGATCGGGCCTGTTCTATTACTACGGAACCGAGCAGGAAGCCAAGGCGCAGTGCCCGAAGATCGTTTCCGAGGGAAAGGGAACGGTTCCCGGCCCCGAGGTGATATTCGCCGGTGGGCAACATTGCCTGAGGACATCCAAGGGAACGGTCGGATGGCTCAGCGCGAACGATGTCAAGATCGCCGAGAATTCCGGATACATCGTGCTCAACTACAAGTTGTTCAACTAGCCGACGGGTGCCGCGAAAGCCACTTTCGAGACATCAAGTGTCGTGAAAGTGGCTTTCGCGACGTCCAAGGTCACCCGCCGGTCGGCACCCCCGCCCGCGCTTCCTGCTGGGTCAGCGGCCGAAGCGACAGCGTGTACTCATACGTGCTGTCAGCTCGGACCTGACTGCGTTCCCGCACCGGGTTGGGCGTGTCCCCGACCCCGGTCACCGCGTGGCTCGCGTGCAGCGTGAACCAGCCCTTGTTGCGCTGCAACTGGAAGGGGTACGCCGCCCGATCGAGGTCGTCGAACGGCGTCACGCTGACGTCCTTCGCGCCGCCGATCAGCAAGCCACCGGACCGGCTGTCGGTGAGCAGCGCCCACCGGCTGTCGGTGTGGTTGCCGTGGTCCTGCGGCCGGTGGTACTCGACGTACTGCTGATCCACCGTGCTCGACTGCACGCCGATCGGCGTCCCGTCCTTCCGGTCGACGTAGCTCTCGGCTTTTCGCCCATACCACGCGAACCGGTCGTATCGGTCCGGCACCGCGAGCGAGACACCGATCCGCGGCAGATACGGCAGTGTGCGCACACTCCCTTGCGGCACCACCCGGTTGCCCATGCTCAGCGTCCCGGTCCGGTCGACGGTGTAGGTCATCGTCTGGTCGAACCACGCGCCGTCGACGTCGGGCGCCGCGACCCGGCTGTCGACGATCACCCGCACGCTTCGCGAGCCGTCCTTCTCGACCCGCACTCCGGTGACCGTGGTCTTCAACCGGTCCAGGCCGGCCTTGCGCCAGTCCTCACCCTCTGCCCTGCCCCAGGCGAAGGTTTCGTTGCTGATGGGCGCCCGCCATGCGTCGAGCTTCGGCCCTGCGGTCAGCAGTTCCTTGCCCTGGTACCGGATGGACGCCAGCGCACCGGTGGTCTTGTCCACCCGGTACGTGACCCCGGCCGCCGACGCCGTCACCGAACCCTCGTCCTCGACGACCCCGACGGACTTCCCGTCGAGCGGAGTCCGGTCCAGGCCCGGGATCCGCTTCCCGCCCAACGAGAACTGGTCGTGTGCCAGGACGTGTCCCCGCGCGAGCATCGGCTCGCTCTGCGTCGTCACCGCCTCGACGGAGAGGAACCGCTCTCGGTCAGCCGGATTCGGCGGCACGGGAACGGCGACCCGTCCGGTCGTCCCTGCGCCGACCCGCAACGGCTGTTCGCCACGGGCGACGATCCGGGAGCCTTCCTGGATCCGCCACCGCAGGTTCAGCTCGTCGGTGCCCTTGAACTGCCGTTCGTTGGTCACCGACACCGTGCCACCGGAATAGGCGAATCGGAGCGGCTGATGCGCCCACGCCATCTGCGCGGTCTCCGGCTGCGCCGAACGATCCGAGTCGATCAGACCGTCCACACCGGACAGACTGGAGCCGTACGACAGGTGGCTCCCCCGGTCCGTGACACTGTCGAAGTCCAGCGCCAAGACAGCCCCGCCCGCCGGTGTGGAGCCGGACAACTCCGCGGCGGACAGCGGCTTGTCGTAGATGCGGACATCGTCGACGGCGCCGCGGCCCATCCAGCCGATGCTCGACGGGTCGTTCCACGACGTCTCGAAGTCGCGGCCGATGTTGACCTCCGCCGAAGACGAGTCGATCGCGCCGGTGAACGGCTTGCTCGCTACCTCCTTGCCGTCGAGATAGAGCCGCAGGGCGGTTCCGTCATAGGTACCGCTCACCCGGTGCCAGTTGCCGTAGAAGTCGGCGGGCACCTTCGCCTGCACCGCCTGCCACGTTCCACTGTGGATGAAGAACTCCAGCGTGTCCTGCGTCTTCATCTTGAGCGCGTACTGGTGGTCTCCCTTGCCGAGGATGCGGAAATCGCCGGTCCACTTCCCCGGTTTCACCCAGGCGTCCAAGGTCAGCGCCTTCCCGGTGATGTCGAGTTTGCGGTCGCGGTAGACCTCGACGAAATCGTCCAGCCCGGACAGTCCCAGCGCCTTGCCGCGATGACCTTCGATCAGATCCGGCTTTCCACTGATATGCGCCGAGATGTCGTTGCCCGACGCATCGGGCGTGATCCGGATCGGCTGCCGGATGTTCTGCTCCGCCCAGTCCCAGATGAACCCGCCCTGAGTCTGCGGATTCGCCCGGATCGTATCCCAGAACTCCCGGAAGTTGCCGAGACTGTTGCCCATGGCGTGGGCGTACTCGCCGAAGATCAGCGGTTTGGTGGTGTTCTTCGCCTGCTCGGCGAACTTCTCCGGAGACGGATATCGCGGCCCCCACACATCCGCGAACGGCGCGTCCCCGTCCGGACTGTTCGACTGGTGGTAGATCGGCCGGGTCGGTTCGTTCGCGTCCAGCCATTCCGCCAGCGCGAAGTGATGCGCGCCGAGGCCCGCCTCGTTGCCGGTGTCCCACAGGAAGACGCTCGGGTGGTTCTTGTCCCGTTCGACCATGCCGATCATGCGATCGAAGAACGCGTCCCGCCAAGCCGGGTCGTTCGCCTGGCAGTACCGGGCGCAGTTCTCGTGGTTGTGGGTCTCGATGTCGATCTCGTCGTCGATCCAGAGCCCGTGCCGGTCGGCCAGCTCGTAGAAATAGGGATCCGACGGGTAGTGCGAGGTGCGGACCGCGTTGACGTTGAGCTGCTTCATCAGCGCGACGTCGCGTTCCTGCGCACGCCGGGGCACGTGCCTGCCGTGGTCGGGGTCGGTCTCCGCCCGGTTGACGCCCTTGAAGAGCACCCGTTTCCCGTTGACCAGCAACTGTTCGTCGCGGATCTCGATCTCGCGGAAGCCCACCGTCTCGCTGGTGATGTGCGTGACGCGGCCGTCGGGCGCGCTCAACGTGAGTACCGCCGTGTACAGGTTCGGTGTCTCGTCGGTCCACTTCGCCGGGTTGCGGACGGGCAGGTTCAGCGTGGTCTTGCCACCGGCCTCGACCTCACCGCTCGCGGCCCCGGCCTCCTTGCCCGCGGCGTCGCGCAGGCTCAGCCCGACACGGTGCTTGCCGGTGGTCCCGCCGGGTTTGGTGGCGACCTCGACCGCGGCCTTGAGGGTGGCGTCGGTATAGGTCGCGTCGAGGTCCGTCGTCAGCCCGACGTCCTGGATGAACGTACGCGGCGCCGAATGCAGGGTCACCGAGCGGAAGATGCCCGAGTACCGCCACTGGTCGACGTCCTCCAGATAGGCGCCCGCGCTCCAGCGGTGCACCTGGACGGCGATCCGGTTCGAGCCCGGTCGCAGCGCGGAGGAGAGGTCGAACTCCGCCGGCGTGTAGCCGCCTTGGTCGTAGCCGATGTACTTCCCGTTGACCCAGACGAAGTACGCCGACGTGACACCCTCGAAGCGCAGGAAGGTCTCGCGTTCCGTCCAGTCCGCGGGCAGGGTGAAGTCACGGACGTAGGCGCCGGTCGGGTTGACGTCACGCGGGACGCGCGGCGGGTCGTCGGGCTGGATCTCGGTGGCGATGTTGCGGAAGATCGGATGGTCCAGACCGTCCGTCTGCCAAGTGTGCGGCACGGACACTTCGCGCCAGCGCGACGCGTCGTAGCCGTCCTCGTGGAATCCCGCCGGGACCTGCGACGGGTTGTCCGCCATCGCGATCCGCCACTTGCCGTCGAGCGACATCGTGTACGGACTGCGTTCATCTCGGCGGGCCGCGGCGGAGACGTCGGCGTAGGGACGTAGGAATGCGTGCGGTGGCTCCTGGCCTTCGGCGACTTTTCGTGGATCGTCGAGATAGGACTGGACGTCGGCGGCCGCCGGAGCGGCGGCCGCGACGAGGGTCCCGGCGAGCATCGCCAGGACCACGACGATGGGGCGTGTTCGCAGCACTGCGTTCAACCTCCCAGAGAGTTCAGCTGAGCCGGAAGCTGACCCGTTGACGATCCCGCACCGCGGTACCGGGACGAAAGACCAAGATCCTTCCCTTGTCGTGGGCCAAATAGGTGGCAGGCTCACCCGCAAGGCGGAACGACACCGCCAGCCGGTCGGAAAGGCCCGGCACCTGGGTGAAACTCGCCGCCCGGCCGTACGCGTCGCTCTCCTCGTACGGATCGATCCGCACGGTCGAGGCATCGACCACCCGGACGTAGCGGTCCGGGAAGTTCACCGATTGCAGTGCGACGGTTCCCGCTCCGCGGAACCCCGCGACGATCCGGAACTGCGAGTCGGCGAGCTCGCGGACGTTGCCGCCGGCGGTCAGCCGGTACTCGTAGTGCCGCACGTACAACGCCGGATCGTCCAATGGGGACAGTCGCACGCAAGGACCGCCTTTGCCCACCGGGACACCGAAACTCGGTGTCCCGTCGGCGTTCCAGTACAGCCGCTGGACTCTCGTATGCCGGTTCGGGTCGTACAGCGGGTCGCCGGTGATGTCGCGGTAGTCGCGGGCGTGGTACACGAGCACGTCGGACCCGTCCTCGGCGACGGTGAACGAGTTGTGCCCCGGCCCGTACTGCCGGGTGGCCTCGTTCGTGGTGAACACCGGCTGAGGTGACTTGGTCCACGACCGCGGGTCGAGCAGGTCCGAACGTTCGTCCGCGGTGAGCAACCCCATGCAGTAGCGCGCGTCGGTGGCGCTCGCCGAGTAGGTCATGAACACCCGCCCGTTGCGGACGATCACCGCCGGCCCCTCGTTGACCTTGAACCCCTGGATCTCCCACGGCAGCGTGGGCACCGCGAGCCGGACGGGTTCACCCTTGAGCGCCAGTGGCGAGGCCATCTCGGCGAGGTACAGGTTGCTGTTGGTCGCGATGCCGGGTTCGCTCTGCGCCCAGGCGAAATAGCGTTTGCCCCGATGCTCGAACGTCGTCGAATCGAGGGTGAAGGTGTCCCATTTGGTCACCATCTGCCCGCGCAGCACCCACGTGCCCGCGCGTGGATCATCCGAAGTGGACTCGAGCACGTAGGTCCGGATGCGGAAGACGTCGTCCGAGTCACCCGCGGCGAAGTAGACGTACCAGCGCCCGTCGATCCGATGCAGTTCCGGCGCCCAGATGTGACCGCCCATCTTCCCGGACGACGGACGTCGCCAGATCGTCGTCTCCCTCGCGGTGGCCAGGCCGTCGATCGTGGCGGCGCCACGCACGACGATGCGGTCGTACTCCGGCACCGAACCGGTCAGGTAGTACATCCCGTTCACCGGCCGGGTGATGAACGGATCGGCCCGCTGTTCGACCAGCGGATTCCGGGTGGTCAACGACGCGGGAGCGGCCTCGGCGGCTTGGGCCGTACCCGGCGCCAGGCCGCCGACGGCAGTGACGGCCAAGAGACCGCCTCCGGCTCTGAACAGGTCACGACGGTCGATGGTCATGGTCATCCCCTCACTCGGGCCGGGAACCGCAGGAAGGTCACGGAGTTCGGTGGGAAGGTGTAGGTGAAGGCGTTCGACACTCCGGAGAACCGCGACTCGCGTGGCGCGATCGGCGTGCTGAAAGCGGTGTTGACGTCGTCCGGCGACCCCTGCAACGTCGTCACGCGAGCGGTGGAACCCGGCTGGACGCGGGTACCGAGATCGACCCGGGTCCGGGCGGCCGTGGCCTGGGCGTTGACCACCTTGACCACGAGTTCGCCGGTCTTGACGTCACGGGTGACGACCTGGCGGAACGGCTCGGCGACCTTGTCGTCGGTGAACGAGCCCCACTTCTGTCCGTCGAGGAACAGCGTCACCTGACGGCCGCGGACCTCGACCCGCAGGTCGTACTGCCTGCCCGTCTCGATCTTGGTGTCGTTCTGGAGCAGGGTCTGCTTGCCCCCGCCTTCCGTCTTCTCGACGGCGGAGACGGTGTTGTTCCAGCCGCCGAGGTTCCACCAGTAGTTGTTGCCGCTGTCCTTGACGCCGAAGGCGACCAGGAAGCCTTCCCTGCCACCGGTCTTGGTCGCCTTCACCGAGAAGTCGTAGTTGCTCCACGACGGATCACCCGCGGTCACCAGGGTGTTCTCGGCGGCCTGGTCCGACTGGACGTAGGCGCCGTTCGACACCGCCCAGGAACCCCGTCCGGTCACCTTCGACCAGCGCGAATCGCCGCCGGAGAAGTCGTCCGAGAACAGCTGCGCGCCGTCGGCCGACGTGACCTTGACGTCGTCGTAGGCCGCGCTCGTCGCCCAGGTGGACAGTCCGATCGCGCCAGAGATCGGCGCGACCGTGGCAGGCGTGGCCGACGCCTTGCTCGGCACGACGTGGTCACCGACGTTGGTCATGAACAGCTTCTGCGTCTCGTAGCTGGCCGAACCCCACGAACGCTGGTTGTCGAACCAGATCATGTCCGGTTTCCACTGCACGTAATCGGTGTTCGCCAGCAGCGGCGCGTACGACGCGAGCTTGACGACGTCGGCGTTCCGCTCCAGCCCGGTCATGTACGCGGCTTCGGCCAGCGCGTTGCCGAACTTGTTGTCCAGCGACGCGTACTCACCGAGGAACACCTTCGGGCCGTTGCGGTCGTAGGTGTCGTAGCGCTGATTGTTCTGCAGGAACCACTGCGGACTGTTGTAGTAATGCTCGTCGACCATCGAGACCTTCGCGTTCCGGTTCAGGTCCCACAGCCGGTCGAACGTCGTGCCGGTGTCGTCCGGTCCCGAGTTGCTGATCACCGTGATCCCCGGGTAGTTCGCCGCGATCGCCTCGCGGAACTCGCTGAAGCGGGCGAAGAACTCGTCGGGCAGGTTCTCCTCGTTGCCGACGCCGACATGGGTCAGGTTGAACGGCGCCGGATGCCCCATCTCGGCCCGCTTCCTACCCCAGGTCGAGGTGACCGGGCCGTTGGCGAACTCGATCAGATCGAGGGTGTCCTGGATGTGCCGCCGCAGCAGCGCCGGGTCGTCGGTCGCCCTGTTCTGCCCGCAGCCGGTGACCAGCGCCGGGACCACCGGCAGCGGCATCGCGCCGATGTCCTCGGAGAACTGGAAGTACTCGTAGTAGCCGATACCGTAGGACTGGTTGTAGCCCCAGAAGTTCGCGTTCGTGGCCCGCTGCTCGACCGGGCCGATCGTGTCCTTCCACTGGTACGAACGCTTCCGTTCCCAGTTCGGCGCCTCGTAACCCTGGTGGCTTCCGGTGTTGACGAGGCATCCGCCGGGGAAGCGCACGAAACCGGGTTTGAGCGCGGCGATCTTCTCCGCCAGATCCGCCCGCATGCCGTTCGGACGGTTCTTGTAGGTGTCGCGCGGGAACAGCGACACCATGTCCAGCCGCAGCGTGCCACCGCCGGACGCGGTCAGCGCGAGCCTGCCCAGCGCGCTCGACTCCCGCGCCCGGACGGCGCCGGTGTACTTCACCCAGCCGTCGCCGCGGACCTGCACCCGCAGCGGATCGGCGAGCGCCTCGCCCGCGGGATCGGTGACGGCCACCGTGAGCGGAGTGCCCGCCGCCCGATCGGTCCGGGCGAACACCGAGAAGTCGTACTGCTTGCCCTTCTCGACCCGGATCCCCGAGTTGTAGCCGGAGTTCGCGACGCCGTATTCGCCACTGCCCAGGTCGAGCTTGAGATAGCGGCGGTTCCGTTCGTTGAGCCGCCGGTCGTCGTCGGCCACCGTCGCCGTGCCGGTGCCCCCGTTGAGCGACGTGGGCGCCCACGACGTCAACGGCGTGTACGACGCGTTGTCGGCCTTGTCGTACTCGAAGGACCGGTTCTGCACGAGCTCCGCGTACAGCCCGCCGTCCGCGGCACGGTTGATGTCCTCGAAGAAGACGCCGTACATCGAACGGTCGATCGTGGCACCACGTCCCGCCGCGTCCACGGCGAGGCTGTACTCGGTCGTCGGTGTCTGGCCCGAAGCGGTCTGAACGGGCACGAGGACACCGGCGGCGATGGTCAGGGACAGCACACTTATCCGGGTGGATCTGCTGCGCACAGCACTTCCTTTCGCGACGTTGCGAGGAAACCGGGGTTAGGAAGGTTCTTCGTGTTCTGCGGGGGTATGACGATCGGCGTTCCGCGGAGTGTTCTGTGTCGCGAAAGCCACTTTGGGGACGTCTGGTGTCTAAAGTGGCTTTCGCGACACGGCCCCAGGGCTCCACCCCGAATACGGGACGCGAGCCGGCAGCCGGCCAGGTCCCCAATGTCGCATTGGAGACGCTGAGTGTCTCCAATGCGACATTGGGGACACCGGACTGCGGTGGCGGGGGCTGTAGGGCGCTTTCCCGCATGCGATGCTGGGGAAGGTCCCCCTCACCGCTTGACATGAGGGGAAAGTCCCCGACCATCAGGCGGCGGTGCGGGCCCGCCGCTTGGTCCAAATGTCGTAGGCGACGGCGGCGAGCAGCACGAACCCCTTGACGAGGTTCACGCTCTCGGTCGGCGCGCCGATCAGGGACATGCCGTTGTTGATCACGCCCATGATGAGACCGCCGGTGATCGCGCCGACCACCTTGCCGACCCCGCCCTGCACCGCGGCGCCGCCGATGAACGCCGCGGCGATCGCGTCGAGTTCGAACATGTTGCCCGCGGTCGGCCCGGCCTGGTTGAGCCGTCCGGCCACGATGATCCCGGCGAGCGCGGAGAGCACGCCCATGTTGACGAAGATCCAGAACGTCACGGACTTGACCTTCACCCCGGACAGCGTCGCCGCCTGGAGGTTCCCGCCGATCGCGTAGATGTGACGGCCGAAGACCGCGCGCGTCGTCACCAGCGAATAGCCGATCACCAGCACCGACAGCAGGATCAGCACCCAGGGCAGGTTCTTGTACCGCGCCAGCTGCACCACCACGAACAGCACCACGGCGGCCGCCGCGACGATCTTCAGCAGGAACATCGGCAACGGGTCCACCTCCTGCAGGTAGTTCAGCCGGGCCGTCCGCTTGCGCCAGCGCGACGCGACCGCGCCCGCGATGGCCAGTGCGCCCACCAACAGGCTGACCACGTCGGCGCCGCCGAGCGGGCCGAGCCCGATGTTGCCGAGGTAGCCGCCGGTGAACCCGTTCGCCAGCGTCCGCACCTCGTCCGGGAACGGGCCGATCCCCTGGTTCCCGAGCACGGTGAGGGTGAGGGCGCGGAAGATCAGCATTCCCGCCAGCGTCACGATGAACGCGGGGATGCCGAAGTAGGCGACCCAGTACCCTTGCCACGCCCCGATCACCGCGCCGACGGCCAGCGTGATCAGCAGCGCGACCGGCCACGCCATGCCCATGTTCACCATCAGCACGGCCGAGATCGCGCCGGTCAGCGCCACCACGGAACCCACCGACAGGTCGATGTGCCCGGCGATGATGATCAGGATCATGCCGATCGCGAGGATCAGCACGTACGAGTTCTGCACGATCAGGTTCGAGATGTTCTGCGGTTCCAGCAGCGCGCCGCCGGTGAGGATCGAGAACAACACGACGATCAGCGCGAACGCGACGTAGATGCCGCTCTCGCGCGGGTTGAACGAGATCCGGCGCGGCGCCCTGGCCGGCGCGGCTCCCTGCTGGTCCGGGACACCGGTGACGGTGTCGGCGGAGGCGGTGCTCATGTCTTACTCCTGTTCCCTGGTCATCGCCCGCATGAGGACCTCTTGGGTGGCCTCGGCCCGGCCGACCTCACCGGTGATCCGGCCCGCCGACAGCGTGTAGATCCGGTCGCACAGACCGAGCAGCTCCGGCAGCTCGGACGAGATGACCAGGACGGCCTTCCCCTCGTCGGCGAGCCGGTTGACGATCGTGTAGATCTCGTACTTCGCGCCGACGTCGATGCCGCGGGTGGGCTCGTCGAGGATCAGCACGTCCGGATCGGTGAGGATCCATTTGGACAGCACGACCTTCTGCTGGTTGCCGCCGGAAAGCGTGCCGGTCACGCTGCGCACGTCCGGTGCCTTGATGTTCATGCTCTTGCGGAATTCTTCGGCGACACGGTGTTCTTCGTTCTCGTCCACCCATCCGCGCCGGGCGAGTTTGCCCAGCGCCGCGCCGGAGATGTTGCGCTGGATGTCCTCGATGAGGTTGAGCCCGTAGCGTTTGCGGTCTTCGGTGGCGTACGCGATCCCGTTGGCGACGGCGTCGCCGACCGTGCGCACCTCGATCTCCTTGCCGTCCTTGATCAGGCGCCCGGAGATGTCCTTGCCGTACGACCGGCCGAACACACTCATCGCGAGCTCGGTCCGCCCGGCGCCCATCAGTCCCGCCAGCCCGACGATCTCGCCGCGCCGCAACGTCAGGCTCGCGCCGTCGACGACGATCCGGCCGTGCTGAGTCGGGCTGTGCACGGTCCAGTCCTCGATCCGGAGGACCTCGTCGCCGATCCGCGGTTCCCTTGGCGGGAACCGGTTCTCCAGTTTCCGGCCGACCATCCCGGCGATGATCCGGTCTTCGGTCACCGTGCTCGCGTCCAGCGTCTCGATCGTCCTGCCGTCGCGCAGGATGGTGATCGAATCGGCGATCGCGGCGATCTCGTTGAGCTTGTGCGAGATCAGGACGCAGGTGACGCCGTCGTCGCGCAGGCCGCGCAACAGTTCGAGCAGATGCGCAGAATCGTCGTCGTTCAGCGCCGCCGTCGGCTCGTCAAGGATCAGCAATTTGACCTCTTTGGACAGTGCCTTGGCGATCTCCACCAGCTGCTGTTTGCCGACACCGATGTCGAGCACCGGCGTCACCGGGTTCTCCCGCAGGCCGACGCGCCGCAGCAGCTCGCCCGCCTGCTGGTTGGTCCGGTTCCAGTCGATCAGCCCGCCGCGGGCCTTCTCGTTGCCGAGGAAGATGTTCTCCGCGATGGACAGCTGCTGGCACAGCGCGAGTTCCTGGTGGATGATCACGATGCCGCGGCGTTCGCTGTCGCGGATCGCGGAGAACGCGCACGGCTCGCCGTCGAAGACGATCTCGCCGTCGTACGAGCCGTGCGCGTAGACGCCCGAGAGCACCTTCATCAGCGTGGACTTGCCCGCGCCGTTCTCGCCGCAGATGGCGTGGATCTCTCCCCGGCGCACCGACAGGTTGACGTCCTGCAGCGCCTTGACGCCGGGGAAGGTCTTGGTGATCCCCCGCATCCGAAGGATTTCGTCGGTCACGTCGCTACCTCAGCTGTTCCGCTTTGTAGTAGCCCGAATCGATGAGTTCCTTCTGGTAGTTCCCCTTGTTGAGGATCACCGATTCCAGCAGGAACGCCGGGACGACCTTCTGGCCGTTGTCGTAGTCGGTCGTGTTGTTGGTCTCGGCCTTGCCGCCCTTGAGCACCGCGTCGGCCATCTTGACCGTGGTCTCGGCGAGTTTGCGGGTGTCCTTGAAGATGGTCGAGTACTGCTCGCCGGCGATGATCGACTTCACCGACGCGACCTCGGCGTCCTGGCCGGTGACCACGGGGTACGGCTGGCCCGGGGTGCCGTAGCCGTTGCTCTTCAGCGCCGAGAGGATGCCGATGGAGAGCCCGTCGTACGGCGAGAGCACGCCCTGCACCTTGTCGCCGGAGCTGTAGGTCTTGGTCAGCAGGTCTTCCATCCGCCGCTGCGCGGTCGCGGCCTGCCAGCGCAGGATCGCCGCGACGTTGAACGCGGTCTGGCCGCTCTTGACGACCAGCGTCCCGTTGTCGAGGTACGGCTTCAGCACCGACATGGCGCCGTTGAAGAAGAACGTCGCGTTGTTGTCGTCCGGCGAACCGGCGAAGAGTTCGATGTTGAACGGTCCCTTGCCCTCACCGGGCGAACCGTCCTCTTTGAGGACCTTGAGCCCGGTGAGCAGCGACGTCGCCTGCTGCACACCGACCTTGAAGTTGTCGAAGGTCGCGTAGTAGTCGACGTTCGGGGTGTTGCGGATCAGCCGGTCGTAGGCGATGACCGGGATCTTCTTGTCCGCGGCCTCCTGCAGCTGGGTGGTGATCGCGGTGCCGTCGATCGAGGCGATCACGAGCAGTTTCGCGCCCTTGGTGATCTGGTTCTCGATCTGGTTCACCTGGGTGGGGATGTCGTCCTCGGCGTACTGGAGGTCGACCTGGTAGCCCAGCTTCTCCAGCGCCGCCTTGATGTTGTCGCCGTCGTGGATCCAGCGCTCCGACGATTTGGTCGGCATGGTGACGCCGACGAGGCCGCCGGCGGCACCTCCCGCGACCGCCTGCTGATCGACGGTCTTCTGACTCGAACCGCAGGCCGTCAGCGCGGCACCGAGGCCGACCGCCACGGCCAGTGTGGCCAGTTTCGTGAACTTCATTGTTCCTTCTCTCCGGTGGGGACCGATCAGAATCCTTGTGCGAGCCGGTAGTAGGCCTGGTTCCAGCGCATCCGGTCGGCGATCGAGGCGGGCGTCGTGGCCTGGTCGATCACCAGCAGCTCGACGTCGAGCATGGTGGCGAAATCCCGGATCGATTCGGTGCCGACGGCCTGCGTGAGCACCGTGTGGTGCGGCCCGCCCGCGGTGATCCACGCTTCGGCGGAGGTCGCCAACGACGGCGCCGGCTTCCACACCGCACGCGCGACCGGAAGATTCGGCAGCGGCTCGTCCGGTGCGACGACCTCGACTTCGTTGGCCACCAGGCGGAATCGGTCGCCGAGGTCGGCGAGGCCGATCACGACGGCGTCACCGGCGGCGGCGTCGAACACCAGGCGGACGGGATCCTCGCGGCCGCCGATACCGAGCGGGTGGATCTCGCACGAAGGCCGGGCGGCGGCAATGCTCGGGCAGACTTCGAGCATGTGCGCGCCGAGGATCTTCGGTTCACCGGGCCCGAAGTGGTAGGTGTAGTCCTCCATGAACGACGTTCCGCGCTCGGAGTCGCGGCCCATCGCCTTGACCGCGGTCAGCAGCGCGGACGTCTTCCAGTCCCCTTCGCCGCCGAAGCCGTAGCCATCGGCCATCAGGCGCTGTACCGCGAGCCCCGGCAGCTGCCGCAGGCCGCCGAGATCCTCGAAGTTCGTGGTGAACGCGCCGAAACCGCCGTCCGCCAGGAACGTGCGAAGTCCCTTCTCGATCCGGGCGGCGTAGCGCAGCGACTCGTGCCGCTCCCCCGACTCGGCCAGATCCGGCGCGAGCGCGTACGAGCCGGCGTACTCCTCGACGAGCGTGTCGACCTCGGCGTCGGGCACCGCGTCGACCAGCGCGACGAGTTCGTTGACGCCGTAGGTGTTCACCGAGACGCCGAACTTCAGTTCCGCCTCGACCTTGTCCCCGTCGGTGACCGCGACGTCGCGCATGTTGTCACCGAACCGCGCGAGCTTGAGCGAGCCGATCGTCTGGCGGCCGACCGCCGCGCGGACCCACGCGTCGATCCGGTCGGCGACCGACGGATCCGCCGCGTGCCCGGCGATGGTCTTGCGCGGCACCCCGAGCCGGGTCTGGATGTAGCCGAACTCGCGGTCGCCGTGCGCGGCCTGGTTCAGGTTCATGAAGTCCATGTCGATGGACTGCCACGGCAGCGCCTCGTTGAGCTGGGTGTGCAGATGCAGCAAGGGTTTCCGCAGCGCGTCCAGGCCGGTGATCCACATCTTCGCCGGCGAGAACGTGTGCATCCACGCGATCACGCCGACACAGGCGTCGTCCGCGTTCGCCTCGAGCATCACGCGCCGGATCGCCGACGGCTCCGTCAGCACCGGCTTCGCGACGATCCCGGCAGAGATCCGGCCGGTGTCGGCCAGCATCCGCTGGATCTGCAACGACTGACCCGCGACCTGTTCGAGGGTTTCTTCGCCGTACAGCGCCTGGCTCCCGGTGAGGAACCAGACCTCGGTCTTCCGCTGTGTGCTCACTTCTCTCCCTGCTGGCCGTAGACGTTCTGGTAGCGCGCGTAGAGCCGGTCCACGTCCTGTTCGGACAGTGGTTCCGGGGTTCCCAGCGCGGAAGCGATGTGGACGGTCTTCGCGACGTCCTCGACCATCACCGCGGCCTTGACCGCGTCGCGTGCGGTGCGGCCGACGGTGAACGGCCCGTGGTTGCGCATCAGCACGGCGGGCGAGCGGCTGGACCGCAGGGTCTCGACGATGCCCCGGCCGATCGAGTCGTCGCCGATCAAGGCGAACGGCCCGACCGGGATCTCCCCGCCGAACTCGTCCGCGATCATCGTGAGCACGCACGGGATCGGCTCCCCGCGCGCCGCCCAGGCGGTGGCATAGGTCGAATGCGTGTGGACGACACCGCCGACCTCCGGCATGTGCCGGTAGACGTAGGCGTGCGCGGCCGTGTCCGAAGAGGGCGCCAGATCACCGTGGACGACTTCGCCGTACAGGTCGGTGACGACCATCGTGTCGGCGGTCAGTTCGCCGTAGGACACGCCGGACGGTTTGATCACCATCAGGTCGTGCCCGGGGACGCGTGCCGACACGTTGCCCGCGGTCCAGATGACCAGTTCGTAGCGGGTCAGCTCGCTGTGCAGCCGCGCGACGGTGTCCCGCAGTTCTTCGAAGGTGTCCGTGATCTCCACGGCGAGGCTCATCGGTGCTGTCCTTTCCTGGCGGCACGGCGGCGGGCGGCGAGCCGGTGCATGACGTCGTTGGTCCCGCGGCCGAAGTAGTCGTGCAGCGCGGCGTACTCGGCGTAGAGGTCGTCGTAGGCCTTCACGTTCTCGGCGATCGGGCGGTGGACCGCGCGGCGGACCGAGCCCATCGCGAGGGCCGCGGCCGGGACGTCCGGATGCGCTCCGGCCGCGACGGCGGCGTGGATCGCGGAGCCCAGAGCGGGACTCTGCGCCGAACCGGCCACCGAAAGCGGCAGGTTCGTCACGTCGGCGTAGATCTGCATCAGCAGGGGGTTCTTGACCAGGCCGCCGGCGACGATCAGTTCGGTGACCGGCACCCCGGCGCGGTCAAAGGTCTCGATGATCGTCCTGGTGCCGAACGCGGTCGCTTCGAGCAACGCGCGGTAGGTGTCCTCAGCGCGCGTCGCGAGCGTCTGCCCGACGACGACGCCGGACAGTTCGTGGTCGACCAGCACCGACCGGTTCCCGCTGTGCCAGTCGAGCGCGACGAGACCGTGCTCGCCGATCTCCTGTACCGCGGCGAGCCGGGTGAGCAGTTCGTGGACGGAGATCCCGGCTTCCCTGGCATCGTCCACATAGGACGCCGGGACGCCGTGTTCGACGAACCACGCGAAGATGTCACCGACGCCGCTCTGGCCCGCCTCGTAACCCCACTGCCCGGAAACGATCCCGCCGTCGACGACGCCGCACATCCCCGGCACCTCGCGCAGTTCGGCGCCGTTCATCACGTGACAGGTGGAGGTGCCCATGATCGCGACCATCTGGCCCGGCTCCACCGCCTGGACGGCGGGCGCGGTGACATGCGCGTCGACGTTGCCGACGGCGACCGCGATCCCTTCCGGCAGCCCGGTCCATTCCGCCGCCTGTGCGCTCAGGCTGCCTGCCTTGGCGCCGAGAGCGCCCAGCGGATGGACGAGCTTGTCGTCCACGAAGGACCCGAAGCCGGGTGCGAGCTCCTCCAGGAACTCCGCGCTCGGGTAGCGGCTGTCCTGGAGAATGCCCTTGTACCCGGCGGTGCACGCGTTGCGCACGTAGGTCCCGGTGAGCTGCCAGACGATCCAGTCGGCTAGTTCGACCCAATGCCGCATCCGGTCATAGACCTCGGGAGCCTCTTCGAAGACCTCCAGCGCCTTGGCGAACTCCCACTCCGAAGAGATCAGCCCGCCGTAGCGCGGGAGCCACGACTCGCCGCGCTTTCGTGCCAGCGCGTTGATCCGGTCCGCCTGCGGCTGCGCGGAATGGTGTCGCCACAGCTTCACGTAGGCGTGCGGGTTCCCGCCGAACTCGGGCAGTTCGCACAGCGGCGTGCCCTCGGCCGTGGTCGGCACCATCGTGCACGCGGTGAAGTCGGTGCCGATGCCGATCACGTCGGCGGGGTCCGCACCGGCGGCCCGGATGGCTTCCGGCACGGCGGTGCGGAGCACGTCGACGTAGTCCGACGGCACCTGCAGTGCCCAGTCCGGCGGCAGACCGTGCCCGGTCTGCGGCAGGATCCGGTCGATCACGCCGTGGCGGTATTCCGAAACCGCGCTGCCCAGTTCCGCGCCGTCGCGGACGCGGACCACGACGGCCCGGCCGGACAGCGTCCCGAAGTCGACGCCGACGACCAGCGGCTCCCCTGTACTCACTTCTTCTCCCGAACTGTTAGCGTTCACATTTCTGGTCGAAATCCACGTTCATGCGTGCTTGGAGCCGTAACTCGCGTGCTTGGAGGCGGATCACGCGTGTTCCGCCTCCAAGCACGCGAGTTACGGCTCCAAGCACGCGAGTTCCGTCCTACGTTGCTCGCCTGCCGACGAGGCGTTGCAGGACGATGAAGGCGAACAGCAGCGCGCCGGTGATGATCGAGGTCCACCAGGAGTTCAGCGTGCCGTCGAAGGTGATCAGGGTCTGGATGACGCCCAGCACCATGATCCCCAGCACCGTCCCGAGGACGTAGCCGGAACCGCCGGTGAGCAACGTGCCACCGATGACGACGGCCGCGATCGCGGTGAGTTCCAGCCCGACGCCGTTGAGCGGATCGCCGGAAGACTTGTACAGCACCAGAAGCAGGCCACCGAGCGCCGAGCAGAACCCACTGAGCGTGTAGACCGAGATCCGCGTGCGGCCGACGTTGAGGCCCATCAGCAGCGCCGACTTCGGGTTCCCGCCGATCGCGTACACCGTCCGGCCGAATCGTGTTCCGTAAAGGATGTATGCGGCGGCGGCGACCACGACCAGCGCGACGACCACGCCGATCGAGATGTGCAACTCCCCGCCGAGCGGGATCTGCGTCTGCGCGAGGCTCGCGACCGTCGGGTCGTCGATCGAGTACGCCTGGGTGCTGATCGTGTAACACAGCCCCCTGGCAAAGAACATCCCGATCAGGGTGGCGATGAACGGCTGGATCTCGAAGACCTGGATCAGCACGCCCATCCCGAAGCCCAGCGCCGCGCCGATCGCCAGGACCGCGGGGATCACCGCGATGACCGACCAGCCCTGGTTCTGCAGCAGGTCGGCGGAGACCACTGTGGACAACGCCACGACCGAACCCACCGACAGGTCGATCCCGCCGGTGAGGATCACGAACGTCATCCCGACGGCGACGACCAGCAGGAACGCGTTGTTGATGAACAGGTCGAGCACGACCTGTCCGGAGCCGAACGCCGTGTAGCTCGACGCGCCGTAAACGTACGCGCCGATGAGCATCGCCATCGTCGCCAGGATCGGCAGATGCCGCTGCCGCGGCCGGTAGCCCTTGATGCGGTCGAGTGTCGTCATACCCCGGCCTCCACCTTCTCCGGCACGACGGCGGCAGGCGGCGGGGCCGCTTTTCGCCGCCGGGCGAGCTTCTTGCGGAACACCGGCGACTGCAACAGGCAGACCGCCAGCACGACCACGGCCTTGAACAGCATGATCGCCTGCGGCGCGATCCCCAGCGCGTACACGGTGGTCGTCAACGTCTGGATGAGCAGTGCGCCGATCACCGAGCCGGTGAGCGAGAACCGGCCACCGGTCAGCAGCGTCCCGCCGATGACGACGGCGAGGATCGCGTCGAGTTCGATGAACTGCCCGGCGTTGTTGCCGTCGGCGCTGTGCACGTTCGCGCTGATCATCAGCCCGGCGATGCCGGCGCAGAGCGCGCAGAAGACGTAGGTGAGCCAGATCAGCCTGGCCGACCGGAGCCCGGCGAGCCTGCCCGCCTCCGGGTTGCCGCCCACCGATTCGACCAGCAGCCCCAGCGCCGACCGGCGGACCAGCACCGCGGCGATGGCGAACACCGCCAGCGCGATGAGGATGGCGCTGGGCAGGCCGAAGGTGAACCCGCTGCCGATCCACTCGTAGGGATGCGAATTGACGGTGATGATCTGGCCGCCGGTGATCAGCTGGGCGATACCGCGGCCCGCGACCATCAGGATCAGGGTCGCGATGATCGGCTGGATGCCCAGTACCGCCACGAGCCAGCCGTTCCACACCCCGAGCGCGAGGGCCAGACCCAGTGCCATCCCGACCGCGGCGAGCGTCCCGCCGAGGCTGTTCTGGTCACCGAGTCCGCTGATGTGGAGACACGCCAGCGCGCCGCTGATCGCCACGACCGCGCCGACGGAGAGGTCGATCCCCCGCGTCGCCACCACCAGGGTCATACCGATCGCGATGAGGATCAGCGGGGCGCCGTTCTTGAGGATGTCGATCAGATTCCCGTAGAGATGCCCGTCGCGGAATTCGATCGCGAAGAACGCCGGGTGCACGATGAGGTCGCCGAGCAGCAGCGCCAGCAGCGCCACGACGGGCCAGAACAACCGATGCTTGGTCATCGTGCGACTCCTTCGGCCATCGTCGCCATGACGCGGTCCGCGGTCAGCGATTCGTTGTCCAGTACGGCGACCACCGCGCGGTCGCGCAGCACGACGACCCGATGGCTCAACCGCAGCACCTCCTCGAGTTCGGCGGAGATGAACACGACGGCCATCCCCTCGCTCGAAAGCCGGGCGACCAGCCGCTGGATCTCCGTCTTGGCGCCGATGTCGATGCCGCGCGTCGGCTCGTCGAGGATCAGCAGCCGGGGTTCGGTGATGAGCCATCTCGCGAGCAGCACCTTCTGCTGGTTGCCGCCACTGAGGTCGCCGACCTTCGCTTCCGCGTTCGCGGGCCGGATGTCGAGCATCTCGATGTAGCGCTCGGCGATCTCGTCCTGCCGCCGCCGCGGGATCGGCCGCGCCCAGCCCCGTGAGGCCTGCAACGCGAGCACGATGTTCTCGCGCACGCTGAGCTCCTCGACGAGTCCTTCGGTCTTGCGGTTCTCCGAACAGAACGCGATCCGATGGTCGAGCCCGGTCCGCGGCGTCTTCAGCGACACCGGCTCGCCGTCGATCCGCACGGAACCGCTGTCCGCGTGATCGGCGCCGAACAACAGCCGCGCCAGTTCGGTGCGGCCCGAACCGAGCAGCCCGGCGAGGCCGACGACCTCGCCCGCCCGGATGTCGAGCGAGAACGGCGCGACACCGCCCTTGCGGCCGACATCGCCCGCTTCGAGGAACACCGGCGCACCGGCGAGGTCGGACCGGCTGTGGCCCGAGTCCTCGATGTCTTCGAGTGCCTCGAGTTCCTTGCCGATCATCCTGGTGACCAGGTCGACCGGGGTGATCTCCTCTGTGCGGTATTCGCCGATCAGCTTCCCGTTGCGCAGCACCGTCATCCGGTCCGCGACGGCGAAGACCTGCTCGATGAAATGGGAGACGAACAGGATCGCCATCCCCTGATCCCGCAGCGAACGCACCACGTTCAGCAGCTGCTCGACCTCGCCGGCGTCCAAACTGGACGTCGGTTCGTCGAGCACGAGGACTCGCGCGTCGACGTCGAGCGCCCTGGCGATCGCGACCAGTTGCTGCACCGCGATCGAGCAGCTGCTCAGCTCGGCCGAAACGTCCACCTCGACGTCCAGCCTGGCCAGCAGCGCGGCCGCCCGGCGGCGCGTCTCACGCCAGTCGATGCGGCCGCGCCGTCGCGGTTCCTTGCCGAGGCAGATGTTCTCCGCCACCGACAGGTTCGGGCAGAGGTTCACTTCCTGGTAGACGGTGCTCACGCCGGAGCGCTGCGCTTCTCCCGGGCCGCTGAACGCGATCCGGGAGCCGTCGAGTTCGATCGTGCCCGCGTCCACCCCGTACACGCCGGTGAGCACTTTGATCAGGGTGGACTTGCCGGCGCCGTTCTCACCCATCAGGGCATGCACTTCGCCGGGGAACATCCGGAAGGAGACGTCGTCGAGGGCGACCACGCCGGGGAATTCCTTCCGGATGTGGCTCATCCGCAGCATCGCGAGGGGTTCTGTCATCGGGTCAGTACTGGCGTTGCGGCAGGGCGGCCTTCGCGGACGCCTGGTCGAATTCGGTCTCGGTGGTCTCGATGCGCGGGGGCACCTGCTCACCGGCGGCGACCTTCTTCACCAGGTCCATCAGCTGCGGGCCGAGGAGCGGGTTGCATTCGACGACGTGGTTGATCTTGCCGTCGGCCAGTGCCTGCAGGGCGTCGCGGACGCCGTCGACCGAGACGATCTTGACGTCCTTGCCGGGCACCTTCCCAGCGGCTTCGATCGCTTCGATGGCGCCGAGGGCCATGTCGTCGTTGTGCGCGTACAACACGTCGATCTTGGGCTGGGACTTCAGGAAGGCCTCCATGACCTCCTTGCCCTTGGCCCGCGTGAACTCACCGGTCTGCGACGCGACGACCTTGAACTTCGGGTTCGACGCGATGACGTCGGCGAAACCCTTCTTGCGGTCGTTCGCCGGCGCGGAGCCGGTGGTGCCCTGCAGTTCCACGATGCTGACGTCGCCTGCCGCCGAGCCGAACTCCTTGGCCAGCCACTCGCCCGCCTTCCTGCCCTCGGCGACGAAGTCCGAACCGAGGAAGGTCTTGTACAGCGACTTGTCCGGCGAATCGACGGCCCGGTCGGTCAGGATCACCGGGATGTTCGCCGTCTTCGCCTCCTTGAGCACGGTGTCCCAGCCGGATTCCACGACCGGCGAGAAGGCGATCACCTTGACCTTCTGCTGGATGTAGGAGCGGATCGCGGCGATCTGGTTCTCCTGCTTCTGCTGCGCGTCGGAGAACTTCAGCTCGATCCCGGCCGCCTTCGCGGACTCCTGGATGGACTTCGTGTTCGCCGTGCGCCAGCCGCTTTCCGCGCCCACCTGGGCGAAGCCGAGGGTGAGGGCGCCGCCGCCACCCGTTCCACCGCCACCGCCGCACGCGGAGAGCAGGAGCAGCCCGGCCACTCCGGCCACGATCGCCGTCCACGGTTTTCTTGCCACATCGACTCCTAGATCCGCACTGATCAGTTGAGTTAGCGTTAACACTTGTGCCTCGAGCCTTGAAGACGGCTCAGTGTGCTACGAAAGACCGGTGCTCTCCCGCACGATCAGTTCGGGGACCACCAGGTCGCGGTCTCGGTTCTCACCACCGTTCATCCGGCGGCGGAGCAGGTCGAACGTGCGCCTGCCGACTTCGACGAAGTCCTGGCGCACCGTCGTCAGCGGCGGTGTGTAGTAGGCCGCCTCGGGAACGTCGTCGAAGCCGACGATCCGCATCTCCCCCGGCACGTTCACCCCGGCTTCGGTGCAGGCACGGAGAAAACCGAGGGCCATCTGGTCGTTCGCCACGAACACCGCGTCCAGGCCCTTTTCGCCGACGAGGGATCGCCCCGCCGCGTACCCGGAACGCGCGCTCCAGTCGCCGCGGATGACGGGCGGGATCCGTGCGCCGTGCCGCTGCAGGGTCTCGCGCCAGCCGCGTTCGCGGTCGAGCGCCTCCAGCCAGTCTTCGGGTCCGGCCACATGCCAGACCGTCTCGTGACCGAGGCCGAGAAGGTGCTCCGTGGCGCGCCGCGCGCCGTCGTACTGGTCGACCGAGATCACCGGGACCGGCGCTTTCTCCCCACCGCCGACCGCGACGAGCGGCACGTCGCTGGGCGCCGCTTCCAGCGCGCGTGCGGCGGTGACATGCGGCGCGATCACGACGATGCCCTCGACGGCCTGGCGGCGCAGGCGCTCCACCGCGTCCGTGATCGACGACCGGCCGGGACGGCTGATGCTGGTTATGGTCGTCGCGTACCCGGCTTCGCGGGCGGCGTGCTCGATACCGCTCAAGGTACTGGCCGGACCGTAGAGATTGGCCTCCAGCGCGACCACGCCGAGCGTGCCCGAGCGGCCGGTGACCAGCGCGCGGGCGACCGAGTTCGGCCGGTAGTCCAGCTGCTCGATGGCGGCGTTGACGCGGACGCGCGTCTCGGCGCGGACCGGCCCGGTGCCATTGATGACCCGCGAGACCGTCATATGCGAAACACCCGCGAGCGCGGCCACGTCGGTGAGACTGGCCTGCTTGCTCTCGGTGGTTTCGCGCGCCATCGCCTGTCTCCCAATCCCGGTACCGTGTGACGAGTGCCGCAAGTGTTAGCGATAACACGAGCCGGGTCAAGCGCTCCCCGAGTCACAGTCGGGTCACGGAGCCCTGGATCAGCTGGAGGCGCGATGCGTGAGCGAGACCGGCAAGATCCGCTGGCGGGGCTTGAGATCCCGGTCGTCCATCACCGCGAGCAGGGTCTCGACCATCACGCGCACCTGCTCCCGCGGGTCCTGGTGGACCGAGGTCAGCGGCGGGTCCATCTCCGGTGCGAGGGTCGCGTTGTCGTCGAAGCTGACGACGGCGACATCCGACGGGATCCGCCGTCCGGCGGAATGCAGGGTGCGGAGCGCGCCGAGGGCCATCATGTCGCTGGCCACGAAGACGGCGTCGAGGTCGGGGCGCCGCGCGAGCAGGTTCGCCATCGCCCTCGCGCCGCCGGTCAGGGTGAAGTCGCCTTCCTCCATCAGGTCCGCCGGGTCGAGCCCGGCGTCGAGGAGGGTCTTGCGCCAGCCGGAGAGCCGGTCGATCGCCGCGCTCTGGTCCTGCGGGCCCGCGATCGTGGCGATCCGGCGGTGGCCGGCCTCGACCAGATGCGCGACCGCGAGCTTCGCGCCGCCCTCGTTGTCGAAGTCGACGACGTGGACACCACGCTTCAACCCGGCCGCCTGCCCGCCGTACACCACCGGGATCCTCAACTGCCGCAACGCCTTGGGCAGCGGATCGGTCCGATGCGGCGCGAAGACCAGTACGCCGTCGACGTGCCCGCCGTCGAGAAACCTGACCGTGCGGTCGAGATCCTCGCGGGTGTCACTGAAGATCAAGACCATCTGGCAGCCGACGTCGGCGAGTTCGCGATAGCCCGCGCGCATGACCGCGGTGCGGTACGGGTCGTCGAGCAGCCGCGCCTCCGGCTCCGAAAGCACGACCGCGACCGCGCCGGTCCGCTTGGTCACCAGCGATCTGGCCGCCTGGTTCGGGGAATAGCCGAGTTCGCGCGCCGCGGCCTGGACCTTCTCGCGGGAGCGCGCGCTGACGTAGCCGTCGTCGTTCAGCGCACGGGACGCCGTCGACCGGCTGACCCCGGCCGACGCGGCGACGTCTTCCAGTGTCGGCCTGCCGTCTTCCCCTGGTCGAGGCCCCACTCGCGCCACCTTCACTCTTCAACTCCATCCGGACACCGACAGCTTAGTGCTCGGCGCGCGACGACACTGAGAGCGCTCCCCTGATGGAAACACTCTCATTACAAGCCCTTGACACGGCCATACCTTGGCGACAGACTCTGCGCATCCTGGGAGCGCTCCCATTTTCTCCTCACCCCATCAGCAAGGGACAAAGACGTGAGAAGAGTCCACCAACCCATCGGCGCAAGGGGTTAAGAACCGTGAGAAGCATCCGGAACGGCCTGGTGCTGGCACTGGGTATCACGATGACGGCGTTCGGACTGGCGGCGTGCGGCGGTGACGACGGCGGGGCCCCCGCCGCGTCGGACCCGAACGCCAAGGTCGAGCTGTCGCTGGCGACGTTCACCGAGTTCGGCTACGAGGAGCTCATCCCCGAGTACGAACGACTGCACCCGAACATCAAGATCACCCACCGCAAGACCGGCCAGGGCGGGCCGTACCACCAGGATCTGATCACGAAACTGGCCGCGGGTTCCGGCCTCGCCGACGTCACCGCCGTCGAGGAAGGGCATCTGTCGAACGTCCTCGACAAGGGCTCGAAGTTCAACGACCTGCCCAAGATCGGCCCGGCGGAGGCGTCCCCCGACCGCTGGCTCGGCTGGAAGTACGACGCGGCGAAGACCAAGGACGGCAAGGTCATCGGCTACGGAACGGACATCGGCCCGCTGGCCATGTGCTACCGCAAGGACATGCTCCAAGCGGCGGGAATGCCGTCCGATCCCGAAGCGGTCAAGCCGTTGTTCGCGACCTGGGACAGCTACTTCGCCGCCGGCGAACAGTACGTCACCAAGACCGGCGGTAAGGCGTGGTTCGACTCGGCCGCGCAGAACTTCAACGCCATGGTCAACCAGCTCCCCACCGGCTACATCGGCAACGACGACAAGCCGACGCTGGAATCGAACCAGGGCATCAAGGACGCCTGGACCAAGGTGACCGGCGCCGTCGCGAAGGGACAGTCGGCCAAGCTGACCGCGTTCAGCAACGAGTGGAACTCCGGATTCAAGCAGGGCGCCTTCGCCACGAAGGTGTGCCCCGCGTGGATGCTCGGCGTGATCGAGGAGCACTCCGGTCCCGAGAACGCCGGCAAATGGGCGGTCACCGCCGCCTTCCCCGGTGGCGGCGGGAACTGGGGTGGCTCGTACCTGACCGTGCCCACGCAGTCGAAGCACCCGAAGGAGGCGGCCGAACTCGCCGCCTGGCTGACCGCGCCCGAGCAGCAGATCAAGGCGTTCAAGGCGAAGGGCACGTTCCCCAGCCAGGTCAAGGCACTGGAAGACCCGGCGCTGCTGAGCGAGACCGACGCCTACTTCGGCGGCGCCAAGATCGGCCAGTTGTTCGCTGAGCAGGCGAAGAAGGTCGCGAAGCCCCAGTACAAGGGCCCCGGCGACGGTCAGATCCAGGAGAACGCGTCGAGCCCGGCGCTGCAGGCCGTCGAACAGGGCAAGTCGGCGGACGAGGGCTGGACGCAACTGCTCGACGCCGCGAAGAAGATCACGCGCTGACCGATGACCGTCGTCGACAAGATCGCGCCGGACGAGGAGAAGGCCGGGGTGCGCACGTCGCCCCGGCCCACCCTCCGCCATCGGCTGAGCCGGTGGGACGTCAAGGTCTCGCCGTACCTCTACATCGCCCCGTTCTTCGTCGTGTTCGGGATCGTCGGGCTGTTCCCGCTGCTCTACACGGCGTACGTGTCCCTGTTCAGCTGGGAGGCGGGTGACGACAACCCGGTTTTCATCGGACTGGACAACTTCAAGGAGTTGTTCGCCGACACGCAGTTCTGGAACGCGCTCGAGAACACCGTCAGCATCTTCCTGCTCTCCAGCGTTCCGCAGCTGATCATCGCGGTGCTCCTGGCGGCGCTGCTGAGCGCCAGGCTCCGCGGGGCGACCGGCTGGCGCGTCGGCGTCCTACTCCCCTACGCCGCCAGCCTGGTCGCGCTCGGGATCATCTTCGCGAATCTGTTCGGGCCGAAGTACGGGCTGGTCAACGGTCTGCTGCAGACGATCGGGCTCGATCCGGTCGACTGGCAGGCAGGCCGGTTCAGCAGCCACGCCGCGATCGCGATCATGGTGAACTGGCGCTGGACCGGGTACAACGCGCTGATCGTGCTCGCGGCGATGCAGGCCATCCCGAAGGAACTGCACGAGGCCGCACTGATCGACGGAGCGGGCGCCGCACGCCGGTTCTTCAGCATCACGCTCCCCCTGCTGAAGCCGACGCTGATCTTCGTCACGATCACCTCGACGATCGGCGGACTGCAGATCTTCACCGAGCCCAAGCTGTTCGACGCCATGCCGGGCTCGAACAACGGCGGTTCGTCCAACCAGTTCCAGACCGTGACGCTGTACCTGTACCAAACGGCCTTCGAGAACTACGAACTCGGTTATGCCTCGGCGATCGCGTGGGTGCTGTTCGTGATCATCGTGCTCATCGCGCTGGTGAACTTCTTCCTTACCGGCAGGCTCACGGCGGTGAAGAAGAAATGACAGTGATCCACAGTGGACTCAAGCGAGGCGTTTCGGCACTGGGCAAGCCGCGCAGGGCGACCTACGTCGTGCTCACCATCTTCGTGCTGGGCTCGCTCTTCCCGTTCTACTGGTCGTTCCTGGTCGCCAGCCGGGACAGCGGGATGCTCACCGAACGGGTCCCGCCCTTCCTGCCCGGCGGGAACTTCTTCGCCAACGCGGCGAGGGTGTTCGACACCGTGCCGTTCTGGAAGGCGCTCGCGAACAGCCTGATCGTGTCCGGCACGGTCACCCTCACCACGGTGCTGTTCTCGTCACTGGCCGGGTTCGCCTTCGCCAAACTGCGGTTCCGCGGCCGGAACGGGCTGTTCGTGTTCATCGTCATCACCCTCGCCGTACCGACCCAGCTCGGCATCATCCCGCTGTTCATGGCGATGTCGGAGTTCGGCTGGGCAGGCGGATTGCAGTCGGTGATCGTGCCGAACCTGGTGACCGCGTTCGGCGTCTTCTGGATGCGTCAGTACACAGTGGACGCCGTACCGTACGAACTGATCGAGGCGGCGCGCGTCGACGGCTGCAGCATGATCCGGATCTTCTGGAACGTCTGCCTGCCCGCGGTCCGGCCGGCGGCGGCGATCCTGGCGATGTTCACGTTCATGACGTCGTGGAACGACTTCCTCTGGCCGCTCGTGGTGCTGGACGCCGGCAACCCCACCGTCCAGCTGGCGCTGGAGAAGCTGCAGAGCGGTTACTACGTCGACTATTCGCTGGTGCTGGCCGGGACCACCCTGGCCACCATCCCGATCCTGATCGTCTTCCTCCTCCTCGGCCGCCAGATCGTGGCCGGGATCATGCAAGGTGCCGTGAAAGGGTGACCATGTCCGCTCATCCCGACAGTGTCCGGGCGAAGACCGCGCTCCTGTTCCCGCCCGGATTCGTGTGGGGCGCCGCCACCGCGGCCTTCCAGGTCGAAGGGGCGACGGCCGCCGACGGCCGGACCGACTCGATCTGGGACGTCTTCGCCCGCCGTCCCGGTGCCGTCGTCGGCGGCGACACCGGGGAGCCGGGCGCCGATCATTACCGGCGCTATGCCGAAGACGTCGATCTGATGCGACGGCTCGGGCTCGGCGCGTACCGGTTTTCGCTGTCGTGGCCGCGGATCCGGCCCGGCGGCGGCGCGCCGAATCCGCGGGGTCTCGCGTTCTACGACCGGCTCGTCGACAAGCTGCTCGAGGCCGGAGTCGAACCCTGGGCGACGCTGTATCACTGGGATCTCCCCCAGTCGCTTGAAGACGAGGGCGGCTGGGCGGCACGCGAGACCGCCTTCCGGTTCGCCGAATACGCCGAAACGGTCGTGGCGCGCCTGGGCGACCGGGTACCGCGCTGGTCCACCCTGAACGAGCCGTGGTGTGCGGCGATGCTGGGCTACGCGCGCGGAATCCACGCGCCCGGCAGGCAGGAACCCCGCGCCGCCGTCGCGGCCGCGCACCACCTGCTGCTGGGACACGGACTGGCGATGGACGTCCTGCGGCGACACGCGTCTGCCGCGTCGTCGGGGATAACGCTGAACCTGTACCCGGTGTCGGCGGTCGATCCTTCGTCCACTGTGGACTCCGAAGCCGCGCGCCGGATCGACGGCCTGCAGAACCGGCTGTTCCTGGATCCGGTGCTTCGTGGCTCCTACCCCGAGGACCTGCTGACCGACCTGGCGCCGCTCGGTATCGGAGAGCTGGTGCGGGACGGTGACCTCGCGACCATCGCCACTCCGATCGACTGGCTGGGCATCAACTACTACCGCGGCTACCAGGTCGCGGGCACCCCGCTGCCCGGCAGTGAACCGGCGGGCGCCGACTGGCTAGGCTCCCCCGACGTCCATTTCGTGCCCGACGAAGCGGCGCCCCGCACCGACTCCGGCTGGGAGGTCCAGCCATCGCGGCTCACCGAGTGCCTCCTCCGGGTCCATCGCGAGTATCGGCCGATCCCGTTGTACATCACCGAGAACGGCGCGTCCTATCCGGACGCGTTGATCGGCGGGGATATCGCGGACACCGACCGGATCGCCTTCCTCGACTCGCATCTGCGTGCCGCGTACGAGGCGATCGAGGCGGGCGTCGACCTGCGCGGCTACTTCTATTGGTCACTGCTCGACAACTTCGAGTGGGCCGAGGGGTACGGCAAACGGTTCGGTCTCGTCCACGTCGATTACGCGACGCAGCGGCGGACGCCGAAGCAGAGCGCGCTCTGGTACGCCCGGGCGATCAGTCTCAACGGGCTGGGCTGAGGGCAAGTGTCAGGAAAGGGTCGTTCAGGACGACCCTTTCCTGACCTTTACGCGCGGGAGCGCTCGGCGCGTTCCGCGAAGACACGGTCGGCGGCTCGCCGGTCCTGCCCGTCGGCCCGGAACCCGTTGACGCAGCCGGGCACGTCCGCGGTGGAAGTGCAGTTGTCCGGCCGGTTGCCACTCAACCCGGCCCCAGGTTCGCCCGCGACGTTGTCGCTGACGGTCCCGCCGTCGAGCGTGAGACTGTCATCGAACACGCTGAGTCCGCCGCCTCGACCTCCGTAACCGGAGATCCCGGAGTACCCGCCCGGCCCCGCGACGCCGGCATCACCGCCGCGTCCCGCATGGTTTCCGGTGATGGTGGTGCGGGTGATGACCGGATTCAGCAGCACACCGGGGCTGGTCGACATGATCAGGCCGCCGCCCGTGCCGCCGCTGCCGCCGTGTCCGGCTCCGCCGCCCTCCGAGCCTCCCGCGCCGCCCTTGCCCCCGCTCCCGGCACTGTTGCCGGTGACGACGCTGTCGGTGAGCCGCAGGACGGTGCCGCTGAGCACGTCGACACCGGCGCCGAAGCCGGCTGAACCGCCTCGTCCACCCGCCTTGGCTGCCACCCCGTTCCCGCCCGGGCCACCGGAGCCGGAGGCGTTGCCGGTGATCGAACTGCAGGTGATCGTCAACTCTGTCCGAGCGGAGGCGTAGGAGGAAATCCCACCGCCGGAGCCTCCGGAGCCGGCGGCGTTGCCACTGATGACGCTGTCGGTGATGGTCAGCGAACCCCAGTTCTTGATACCGCCGCCGGAGCCGCCCGGGTTCGCGTCTCCATAGGAGTTGGTCCCGACACCGTCAGGAGCATGACCGCCCGCGATCGTGACCTCGTTGAGGGTCAGGTCGCCCCAATTGTTGATGATGCGGAATCGGGGCGCGTCCTTGGCGCGTTAGATGGTGGCGTGATTACCGTTGACGGTGAGCTTTCCCTCGTTGGAGGGCAGCCCGGCACTCCAGTAGACATCGGCGACCGCGGTGAGCGTGTCCGGCCCGGGGGTGGCGTTGGCCTCGGCGATGGCCTGGACCAACGCGGCGGAGTCGCAGGGAACGGCGATTTCGGCGGCATGCGCCGGTGGAGCGACCAGGGCGAACGCCCCCAGTGCGGTTACCGTGGTCGCGATTCGTCTTCGGGTTCCGGCATTCGACATCATCGGAAAACCTCCCAGATCAAGGAATCGGGTGATGGCCATCGAGAACATCAGGAATCCCGCCTTCACCCCTCAATGAATATGATTCCAACCACACGATTACCGATCATCGGGAATCATGGTGAATGAATGAATGAACACCGGATTTCGCGCCTTGCCGACGCCGCGCCGAGGGATTGCGGTGGCCACACTCCGGCAGGTCTTGTTATCGTAGGTGCGGACCTGATCGACGAGCAGTGGAGACCAGACGTGGCAGGTGAAGACGACATCTCCGGGTGAGCCGGAGTCGGCGGGCCACCGGCGTTGACGCCGACGTGGCCTCTTTGTCGTCCCCTCAAACCACGTCCACCGCGGTGCAGCCTCAAGGCGCCCGCTGTCTTTCACGAGGTCATTTCCATGTCAGACGCCTTCGTCGTCGTGTCCGCCCTCTCCTTCTCCTGGCCGGATGACACCCCGGTCTTCGACGACCTGTCCTTCACCGTGCCCGGTGGCCGCACCGGTCTGGTCGCGCCGAACGGGGCGGGCAAGAGCACGCTCCTCAAACTGATCGCCGGAGAGCTGCGACCGGTGTCGGGGTCGGTCTCCACCCAGGGAGTCCTCGGCTATCTGCCGCAGTCTCTGCCCCTCACCGCCGACCTGAACGTGGCCGAAGTACTGGGGATCGCACCGCAGCTCGCGGCGCTGAGCGCGATCGAGTCCGGCGACGCGAGTGAAGAGCACTTCACCACCATCGGGAACGACTGGGACATCGAGGAGCGCACCCGCGCCCAGCTCGATCGGCTCGGCCTCGACGGCATCTCGCTGGACCGGAGCCTGCGTACGTTGAGCGGCGGGCAGATCATCTCCCTCGGCCTGGCCGCGCAATTGCTGAAGCGGCCCGACATCCTGCTGCTGGACGAACCGACCAACAACCTCGACCTCGACGCCCGCCGCAAGCTCTACGGGGTGCTCGAAGACTGGTCCGGCTGCCTGCTGCTGGTGAGTCACGACCGGGAACTGCTCGACCGGATGGACCGGATCGCCGAACTCGACCGCGGCGATCTCAGGTACCACGGCGGGAACTTCACCCAGTACGAAGCGGCGGTCAAGGCCGAGCAAGAGGTCGCCGAGCGCAACGTCCGCAGCGCCGAACAAGAGGTCAAACGCGAGAAACGGGAGATGCAGCAAGCTCGCGAGCGGGCGGCGCGCCGGGCGGGCAACGCCGCCAGGAACCTGGGCAACGCCGGACTGCCGAAGATCTTCGCTGGCACCATGAAACGCAACGCCCAGGAGTCCGCGGGCAAGGCGAACGAGACACACGCCGCGCGGGTCAGCGAAGCGAAGAACCGCCTCGACGAGGCCGAACGTTCCCTCCGCGACGACCAGAAGATCGCGCTCATCCTGCCGGGCACCAACGTCCCCACCGGGCGCACGATGTTCCACGGCGAGCACATCCAAGTCCGCTACGGCGACCGGAACGTCTTCGCGGGCGACGGAGTCGACCTGACGATCCGCGGCCCCGAAAGGATCGCCCTGACCGGCGGAAACGGGACCGGCAAGTCAACCCTCCTCCGGGTGCTCAAGGGAGACCTCACGCCCGACAGTGGCGTGGTGAAGCGAGCCGAAGGGCGGATCGCGTACCTCTCCCAGCGGCTCGACCTGCTGGACTTAGGCCGGACCATCGCCGAGAACTTCGCCGCGTTCGCCCCGAACCTCCCCGAGTCACAGCGAATGACCCTGCTCGCCCGCTTCCTGTTCCGAGGCGCGCGAAGCCAGCTTCCCGTCGGCGTGCTCTCCGGAGGCGAACGCCTGCGGGCCACCCTGGCCTGCGTCCTGTTCGCCGAACCCGCGCCGCAACTCCTGCTGCTGGACGAGCCGACCAACAATCTCGACCTGGTCAGCGTCGGGCAATTGGAGAGCGCGCTGGGGGCGTATCAAGGGGCTTTCGTGGTCGTCAGCCATGACGAGCGGTTCCTTCGGGAGATCAAGGTCGATCGGCGGGTGCGGTTGACCGGCGGGACTCTCGTGGAGTCGTGAGGTCTCTGCGGCCGGGTATGTGAGTGGCCTCGGGCCCTGATTCGAAACGCCCAGCAACACCCTCCACCACCACTGACCCCGAGGAGCCCGCCAGCCACACCGGCGACGGGCCCCTCGCCATGCCCACGTCGACTCGGAATAGAGAAAAGGCGCCCTCGCCGGGCCCCTGATATCCGTGAAGGCTTCCTTGAGGGACCCAGAGTCACGGCGCCGCCAGGCTTCGAGACAACGCAGGACGCCGTTGATGAGGGATTCGGGACGTTCAATGTCCCCAATCCCTCATCGACGAAACCGCCGGCCGCACAGGTGGGTGGACAAATACGAATCCGTCAAGGAGGGCTTCACGGACTCCAAACCCGACAACCACCCCGGCACAGTCACGCGAGCAGGTAGCGAAGGCCTCCTTCCCTACCCTCAAGGTAGGCAAGGAGGCCTTCACGGACCACCGACCGCTTCCTTCCGTCCACACCCGACCGCAAAACAAAAAACCGCCACCGAACCGGCGACGGGCGAGGAAAGAAAAGGTCCCGCTTCCGCTCAGCGAAGGCTGGGGGTTCCTGCGAGCAGGAAGCGGGAGTTTGTGGCCGGTACGGGGGCCGCCTCTCGGCGAGTGGCTCGACACGGCTCCGGCCGAACCGGTATTCCGTGAAGGCGAAGGGTGAGGCCCGGGGGCACCATCCGTACCGACACTCTCTACAACGCCACGGCTCGGAAAATGTTCCCCGCGAAAAAAGTGACGCGCGTCAACACACGAATGCGGTAACGCTCAGCAGGGCGGCGGAACCTGATCCACCAGTTCTTCGGGAGCGGACAGCCGCCATGCCTCGTAGACCAATTCGTTCAGCTCGTCGGATTCGATGCCGTCGAGGTACACCACCACCCAGCCGAATCCCCCGGCCGTGAACTGCACCTCGAAGACGTCGGGCCGTTCGGCCACGAGGGCTTCCTGTTCCGAGAGCGTCTGCTTCAGGCCGACGGTCTGGGTCCGCGGCCAGTAGTAGCCGAACCGCTTCCCGCGCACGCTGAACGACTCCCACTCCTTCGCGTCGGATCGCTCGACGTCGGCGAGCGACTTCAGCATCCGGTGGAACTCGTCACTCGACACGCTCATCTTGAACCCCAAACCCCAGTAACTCCGTCGGCTCCAGTCTAAGGGCCCGGGTGGGCCCGTCCTTTGAGGACGTCGATCGGTAGATTCGCCGGAGGGAGAGCCACTCGATCCGGGGAGCTGCGCAATGGACCGACCGGTCACGGCGGCAGAGCTGTTCGACGCCATCGGTTCCGCTTACGAGGACGTCTTCGGACGGGCGCCGGCGGTTGACAGGGCGGTGCGGCATCTGCTGGACAGCTTGCCGCCGTCGTCGAGGGTGCTCGACATCGGAAGCGGAACGGGAAGGCCGGTGGCCGAGGACCTGTCTTCCGCCGGTCATCGGGTGACCGGGCTCGACGTGTCGCCGGTGATGATCGATCTCGCGCGTGAGCAGGTTCCCGCAGCCACCTTCGTCCACGCCGACGTGCGGGAATGGACCTCGCCGTCCGAATCTTGGGAGGCCGTCTGCGCCTTCTTCCCCTTCCTCCAGATGCCGCGCGCGGAGACCGAAGCCGTGCTCACCGACATCGGGCGCTGGCTGGTGCCGGGCGGGCTCTTCGCTCTGGTCACCGTTCCGCGCGACGCCGAGGACGTGCCGGCGGAGTTCTTCGGCCGCACCTTCCTCGAGACCAGTTTCGCCCCGGACGACCTCGTCCGGCGGGTCGAGGCGGCCGGGCTGGAGGTCACCGGCACCCATTCGGAGCTCTTCACCGCGGACGAGCCGGGGACACCGCCGGAGGAGCACCTCCTGGTCCTCGCCCGCCGCCCGGAGTGAGCATGCCGGTCGTCAGCGTGATCACCCCGGTCCACCCGCCGAGCCTGCCGTACTTGACCGAGGCGTACGAATCCCTCGCCGCGCAGGAACTACCGCCGGACTGGAGCTGGGAATGGCTGGTACAGGAGGACGGCGAGACCGGCCTGCTCGACGGCGTCCTCCCCGCGGACGAGCGCGTCCTGCCCGGCTCGGGGCGCCCAGGCGGTCCCGGAGTCGCGCGGATGATGGCTCTGTCACGCGCCTCCGGGGAGCTGATCAAGGCACTCGACGCGGACGACCTCTTGGCACCCGGCGCGCTCGCACGAGACATCGCGGCGCTGGAGGACCCCGAGGTCGGCTGGACGACCTGCCGGGTCCTCGACCTCTTTCCGGATGGGACCACGGCCGGCGTCGACAGCGATCCCGACGAGGGACGGATCGAACGCGGCGCGATCCTGCGCCACTGGCGGCGCAACGGCTACGTGTCGTCGGTGGTGGCCGGGACGCTGTGCATCCGCCGCGACCTTCTGCTGGATCTGGGCGGCTGGATGGCGCTGCCCGCGTCGGAGGACACCGGGCTGATCCTCGCCGCCAACGCCTGCTCCGACGGCTACTTCGTCTCCACGTGCGGCATGTTCTACCGGAAGTGGGCCGGTCAGGTCACCCGGTCCGCGGCGCACAACGACGACGGCGAGCGGCTCGCGCGGATGAAGCTGATCGAGGAACGCGCCGAGGTCATGTTGGCACGTCGACGATGTCGAGCAACGCCTTCGCGCACAGATCCCGGATCTGGTCCCGGGTCAGCTTCCGGTACTTGAGCCAGTCGAGGCACACCGCGACGACGAAGGCCAGCCAGCCGCGGACGAGCATCCGCAGGGCCTCCGGCGGCTCGCCGTCCGGGCACAGCACCTCGAGGATCCGGCGTCCTTGCTCGGCGAAGTTGTTGTCCACGACTTCACGCACGCCGTCGACGGCGATCGACGTGCCCGAGTGCAGTGCCCGGTAGCCGTCCTCGTTGGCTTCGACGTAGCGCAGGTACGCGTCGAGGCCGGCCGTCAGTTGCTCCGCGACCGGGAGCGTGGGATCGGACTTGGTCATCTCGAGCAGGCGCTCGCCCTCTGACCTGATGACCTCGGTGACGAAGTCCCGTTTCGTCGGGAAGTAGTGGTACAGCAGCCCCCGGGAGACCTCGGCGATATCCGCGACCTGCTCGATCCACACATCGTCGTACGGCCGCTCCGCGAACAGGCGGGCGCCGATCCGCAGCAGCTGTTCCCGCCGCTCGGCGGTGCTCAGCCTGCTGCGGGGCTTCCCGGAAGTACTCGGCGCCATCCGGGCATCGTACTTACTTGACACGAGTTCAGTAACAGGCCACGCTCCCTATTGGATGCCGGTTCAACAGCGCACACCTGGAGGGGCTCGATGGCCACCGCTCTCCCCCATCCCCCGCGACGGATCCCGCTGATCGGCGACGTGCTCGGCGTGTCGCCGAAGACGCCGGTCCAGGACTCGATGCGGCACGCGGCCGAACTGGGCCCGGTCTTCGAGCGGAAGGTGTTCGGCCGGAGCATCGTGTTCGTCAACGGTGCCGAGATGGTCGCCGACCTCTCCGACGAGAAGCGCTTCGCGAAGCACGTCACTCCCGCGATCTCGAACCTGCGCCCGCTAGGCGGCGACGGCCTGTTCACCGCCCACAACGAAGAGCCGAACTGGCGGCGCGCGCACGAGATCCTCGCGCCCGCGTTCAGCCGCAACGCCATGCAGCGCTATCACCCGACGATGCTGGCGATCACCCGCGAGCTGCTGGACACGTGGGACAGGGGCGGCGAGGTCGACGTCGCGGACGACATGACCAAGCTGACGCTGGAGACCATCGGCCGGACGGGATTCGGTTACAGCTTCTCTTCGTTCGAACGCGCCGAGCCGCATCCGTTCGTCGCCGCGATGGTCCGCACGCTGCGGCATGCGCAGCGAAGGGCGATCCAGCCGCCGGTCATCGGCCCGCTTCTCAGCCGCAAGGCGAACCGGCGCAACGAAGCCGACCTGGCGTTCCTCCACTCGGTCGTCGCCGACGTCATCGAAGCGCGCCGGAACGACACGAGCACCGAAGACCTGCTCGGGCTCATGCTGAACACCACTCAGCCGAGCACCGGCGAGGCGCTGGACGAGGACAACATCCGGCACCAGATCATCACCTTCCTCGTGGCCGGGCACGAAACCACGTCGGGCGCGCTGTCGTTCGCGCTGTACTACCTCGCCAGGAACCCGGACGTCCTGGCCCGCGCTCAGTCCGAAGTGGACAAGGTCTGGGGCGAGAACCCGGACCCGTCGTACGAAGAAGTCGCGAAGCTCCGCTACGTCCGGCGAGTGCTCGACGAAGCGCTCCGGCTCTGGCCGACGGCGCCCGCGTTCGCGCGCCAGGCCCAGGTGGACACCGTCGTCGGCGGCGAGTACCCGATGCGCAAGGGACAGTGGGCGCTGGTCCTCATCCCGGCGCTGCACCGTGATCCCACCTGGGGAGACGATCCCGAATCGTTCGACCCGGACCGCTTCTCCCCGGAACGCAACCGTGCCCGCCCGGCGCACGTCTACAAACCCTTCGGCACCGGCGAGCGGGCCTGCATCGGGCGGCAGTTCGCCCTGCACGAGGCGACGCTGGTACTCGGCATGCTGCTGAGCCGGTACGAGCTGCGCGGCGACCCGTCTTATCGGCTGAAGGTGCAGGAGCTGCTGACCCTCAAGCCGGAGGGCTTCAGGCTGGAAGTCTCGCTCCGCGACCGCGCGACGGTGTCCGCGCCCGCCTAGAGCAAGGTGGCGCCTCGGTTGAACTCGGTCACATCTCCGCTCCGGGATCCGTCAGTGCGGTGAAAGCAAGACGGAAACCCTGAAGGAGAACCACCATGGAAACCCGCATCCCGAACCCCGCCCTCGCGAACCCCGCGACGTTGAAGGCCCTGATCGCACTGGCGGAGTCGACCGGCGACACCGGTGTCCCGAAGACCACGCACTACCTCATGCACGTCCGCGCGAGCCAGATCAACGGGTGCAGCGGTTGCCTGGAGATGCACACCAAGGAGCTGCGCGAGGCGGGCCAGTCCGACGAGCGGATCTTCACCGTGGCGGCGTGGCGCGACACGGCCTACTTCACCGACGCCGAACGGGCGGCGCTCGCGCTGGCGGAGGCCCTCACCCGCATCGCGGACCGGGCCGACCCGGTCGACGACGAGATCTGGGACGAGGCGGCTCGTCACTACGACGAAGCGCAGCTGTCGAGCCTGGTCCTCTCCATCGCCGCCATCAACACCTGGAACCGGCTCAACGTCGCCACCCGGCAGATCGCCGGCGCCGCCTGAGCGACCTACTCGGCCTGCCGTAGCTCCACACAGCACTCGGCCGCGCCGGGAACGAGGGCCGCCTCCACGTTCCCGGCGCGCACGCCGTTCAGGAAACCGGCAAGGAAGGCCTGATTGATCCCGCAGACCAGCCCCGGCGCCTCCGCGGCCAGCGGATGGAACGGGCAGTTCCGCAGTCGGACGCAGGTCCTGCTGTCCCGGCTCGGCTCGAAGCCGTAGCGGCGAAGCATCCCTTCGGCCACGGTGAGCGCGCGTTCCGTGCCGAGCCTGCCGGGGCGCGTTCGCGCTCGTTCCTCTTCGCCCACCGCGAAACCGCGCTCCCCCGCGACCCGCAGCACGGCTTCCCGCGCGGACTCGCCGCTCCCTTCGGCGAGCACGGCCTCGGCGAGGATGCCCGCCAGGATCTCGTGCCGCCGGGCGGGAAGCTGCACTTGGATGGCCTCGTCGACGGGCTCGTAGACCTTCGGTCTGCGTCCCACCTTCACCACCGGACCGGCCTCGAAGCCGAATCTGAGCAGCCCGGCCGCCACGAGCTTGTCGAGATGGAAGGCGGCGAGCTTGCGGGAGATCCCGACCGCCGCCGCTGCCTCGTCCCGCGTGACAGGGCGCCTCGCACGCCGCGCGTAGACGTACATGCCTCGACGGAGGTCGTCGTCGAGCGCCGCCACAGCGGCGATGGCGGGGGCGTCGAGGCCGTCCGGGTCGGGCACTGTCACGTTCACCACGATATCGCCTATCTCAACCGGCGGAACATTCTGGACTGCCGATCTACCATGTAAGATGAGCCACCGGGTGGCAAAACACCCAAAAGTCTTGGTTTAATCCACTGGGGATCGCGTTCAGCCTAGGAGGCCCAATGTCCACTCCCGCCTTGCGCGTCGTGCACGAAACCGGGCCGGGGCCGGACCTCGCGGCGGCCGAGGCCGCGGCCGCCGATCTCCTCACCGCACTGGGCATTTCGCTGGACTCCGAGAGCCTCCGTGGCACGCCGGGCCGGATGGCGCGCGCGTACGCCGAGTTGTTCACTCCTCGGCCGTTCGATCTCACAACCTTCCCCAACGACGAGGGCTACGACGAACTCGTCCTCGCCAGGGGGATCCCGGTCCGATCCGTCTGCGAACACCACCTGCTGCCGTTCGTCGGGGTCGCGCACGTGGGATATCTGCCGGGAGAGCGGATCCTCGGCCTGTCCAAGCTGGCCAGGATCGTCGAGCACTTCGCCTGCCGTCCGCAGGTTCAGGAACGGCTCACGAAACAGGTCGCCGACTGGCTCGAAGAGCAGCTCGAACCGCGTGGCGTCGGCGTGGTGATCGAAGCGGAGCATTCGTGCATGACGTTGCGCGGCGTCCAGGCCGTCGGGTCGAGCACCGTCACCTCGACCCTGCTCGGCACACTGCGTGAAGACGCTCGTTCGCGCCAGGAGTTCTTCGCGCTCACCGGGATCAACGGCTGACAGTGGGCTCTTGCGCGTAGGCCGCGGAGACGACCTCGCGGTCGAACACCCGCCAGGTGAGCGCGGAAACGATCACCGCCACCACGAAACCGGCCCAGTACGGCGTCGTCAGCCCGAACTTCGACGCCACCGCCCCGCCGAGCAGCGCACCGACGCAGTTGCCGCCCGCGATGATGAACAGACTGGTGCTGCCGACCCGGCCCAGCATGTCGGGCGGGGTGAGCCGTTGACGCAGGGAACTGCCGACGATTCCCCACAGTGCGCCGTGTACCCCGAAGAGGAACAGGATCACCCCGACCACCGGCGCGCTCGTGCTCGTCGCGAGCACCAGATGTGTCCCGGCCTCGATCAGCAGCCCGATCCGCAACGTCCAGGTCGGGGTGCACCAGGCGATCAGCCGGTCGCCCATGACCGAGCCGAGTAGTCCGCCCACCGCCATGCAGGTGAAGAGCAGGCCGTATCCGACCGCACCCAGCTGGAGCCGTTCCTTCGCGAGCAGCACCAGGACCGAGGTGGCCGCGACGAGCGTCAGGTTCAACATCCCGATCAGCCCGATCATGGTCCGCAGCAGACGCTGACCGGCGAGCCAGCGGAACCCCTCGGCCACCTCCGAGCGCATCGACCGGCGCGCGACCGGCTCACCGGTGCCGTCGCCGGGCCGCGGCCGGTACGCACCCGCGATCAGCCCGAGCAACAGGGCGCTGACCGCGTACGTCCCGGCGTTGACGTAGAACGGGATGCTCGCCGCCACGCCGAACAGGAATCCGCTCAGCGGCCCCGAGAGCATGCCGTGGGTCAGTGTCGTCCCGGCGTACAGCCGGCCGTTCGCCCGCTCCAGCAACGCTTTCGGGACTATCGAGGGCAGCATCGCCCCGCCGGCCGTCCGGAACACGACCTCGCTCGCGTTGATCACGAAGAGGACGGCGTACAGCAAGGCGATGCTGACGTCGCCCATCGAGATCGCGACGGCCAGCAGGGCGACGGCGGGCACCCGGATCCAGTCGAGGGTGATCATCAGCTTGCGCCGGTCCACCCGGTCGACGAGCACTCCACCCGGCAGCGAGAAGAGCAGCCAAGGCAGCCACGCCACCGCGAAGCCGCCCGAGACCACGAGCGGTTCGTCGGTGCGGGAAGCGATCAGCAACGGCGCCGCCACCGTCGCGAGACCGCTGCCCAGCGCGGACGTCGTACTCGCCGCCCAGAGCTTCGCGTACCTGCCGTCCAGCCGCTCCCCCGTCATGAGATCAAATGTAGCGACCAGTGACCGAGCGGAGGCGTAGTTTCACCCCCAGCTGAGTAGCCGCCCTCTAGACTGCCCTTCCGTTCGGCCTTGGGAGGGGAGCACGGATGGTGCTGGTGCGCGACGTCGATCCGTCGATTCTGCTGATGAACAAGGCATCGGGCGAGAAACCGGGGGCTTACCTGCCCAGGGACATCGACGGCCCGCTCAGGTCAGCGCTCAAGACCACGCCGTTCACGCTCGTCGTCCACGAGGTCTACTCGGGCGCCAGGCGATCGGCCTTGGAAGCCTTGTGGATGACGTACGCCGGAACGGACCTGGTCATCGAGCCGGAGCTCGACGAGCTCGTGATGGACCGGCGCGACGGCCCGGCAGTGCTCTGGCTCGACCGGAAACTGCCCCAAACTCTCGGCCGCGACCCCGCCGCGGTGGCCAAATGGCTGGACAAGGATCCTCGGCGCCGACTTCTGGGGCTCGTCGGCGAAAGCCAATACGACCACCCGGAACTGCGTGCGGCGATCGATCGCCTCGGGCCGACCGTCCTCCACATCGGCCCGGCTCTCTCCGCCGCCGAACGCGCTGAAGCCAAGGCGATGTTCCCCGCGTCAGGGCCCATCCGCACGATTGACGAAATCGCTGTCGTGCGGAGCCCTCCTGATTCCGGGAACAAAGGCCCGGACCCCTTCGCCGCTCACGTCGCCGACTACCGGCCAGACACCGACGACGGCGTCGATCGACTCGGCATCGGCACCGACGTCCGTATGCTCGCCGACCTGGTCGTCTCCCGGATGATCACCCCTCCCCTGTCGATCGGCCTGTTCGGCAGCTGGGGTTCGGGCAAGAGCTTCTTCATGCGCCAGATGCAACTGCGCGTCCGCGAACTCGCCGATTCCGCGCGGGCGGCCGAAACCGAGGCCGGAACGAACGGGAAGTCCGTGTCCTCCTATTGTTCGAGCGTTCGCCAGATCAGCTTCAACGCCTGGCACTACAGCGAAGCGAACCTCCTCGCCAGCCTCGCCACGCATATCTTCGACAACCTCGCCGCGAACGGCGCCGAGAACGACCTTCAGCGCCAGGCCGACCTGCTCGCCGAACGCCGCATGACCGAGAAGACGCTTCTCGGCAGGCTCAGCGCGGTCCGGCTCGAACGCAGAACCCTGACGGCCCAGCAGAAACAAGCGAAGCGAAGGCGACGGAAACCGCGCGAGTACGTCCGCGCGGTCTTCGACAGCCTCACCGACGCGGACAAGGCGTGGATCGCGTCCCGGATCGGCGTCGACCAGCCGACCGCCGAGGATCTCGAACGGCTGGCGCAGGAAACGGGCGGGCTGCGGTCGGACGTCGCCGAATTCTGGCGGCGGCTGCGGCAGGATCCGGTTCCGCTGCTGGTCCTGATCGGTGGGCTGGTGACGGTCCTGGTGGTCACGCTGCTCGTCGGCCGGTCGCAGGTGTCCGGCGTGCTCGGCGGACTCACCGTGGTGAGCTCCGCGCTGACCGTCGTCCTGCGGATGCGCGCCAGCGCGGACCGGATCCACCAGGCGCTCGACAAGCTCGGCGGACCGTCCGAAGAGGACGAAGAGACCGAGCGGCGCCTGGCCGAACTGGACGCCGAATCCGACCGGCTCGAAAAGGCGGTCGCCGAACTCGCACCGGGGCTGGACCTCGTGTCGTTCGCCGAGTCCCGGGTCTCGGACTACGTCGAACATCTGGGCGTGGTTTCGCTGCTGCGCAAGGATCTCGAGACGTTCGCGACCATGCTCGCCGAGGTACCCCACGGTTCGGGGAAGATCGAACGGACCGTGCTCTACATCGACGATCTCGACCGCTGCCCGCCGAAGGTCGTCGTGCAGGTCCTCGAAGCCATTCATCTTCTACTGGCGCTGCCGGTGTTCGTCGTCGTGGTGGGTGTCGACTCCCGCTGGCTCAAGAAGGCCGTGGAGCAGCACTACGAGGAGATGCTCGGCGACGATCCGGAGACCTTCGCCGAGAACTACCTCGAGAAGATCTTCCAAGTGCCGTTCACGTTGTCCCCCATGGACGATCCAGGGTTCGCGGGGCTCGTGCGCGGGCTCGCCGACACCGAGGTCCAGGACGCCTCGCCGTCGCCGACGCCCACCGAACCGGATCAGGCCACCGGTGACCGCTCTCCGGTCCCGGCCGATTCTCGCCCTCGCGCGGAAGCACCGCGACCGTCGTCCGAACAGTCCACAATAGACCTACGACCTCCTCGGCTGGTGATCTCGGCGCCGGAACTGGACTTCCTGCCGACACTGGCCCCGCTCGTCCGGTCCCCACGTGCCGCGAAAAGGCTCCTGAACCTGTATCGCCTGCTGCGAGCACGGTTCGCCGGAGAAGACCTGGCGGAGTTCCTCTCCGACGGCGACCGCGAGGCACCGTTCCGTGCGGTGCTGGTGCTGCTCGCGGTCCACGTCGGGCATCCGGACGCAGTCCGGTGGTTCGCCGACCTCGATGGGAGCGCCCCCGACGACAAGGCCATCGAGATCGTGTCGAAGATGAACGACCACGAACTGCGCCCGAAACTCGAACGCGGCCTGTCCGGCGAAGCGTGGCCACTGCTGGCCGTGTCCTATCAGCGCTGGCTGCCGCTGGTGAACCGGTTCTCGTTCGCCCGCGATCGCTCGATGTCCGGCCCGCGATAGAGCCGCTCCGGGATCCGCGCCAGTGTCGACGGATGGACCTGCGGGCCGAGGCCGTAGAGCTTCTGGAAACTCATGATCAGCGGCCGCCACCGGTCGGGGTCGATCCGGTCTTCGGTGCCCGGCATCCGCACGTCGTCGTGGACGTGGACGCGCTGCACGCGGACCTCGAACACGAGGACGCCGCCGCGTTGTTTCGGATCGTCCTCCGCGAGCGGGTGCACGGCCTCGACGACGGCCTCCATCGTCACCGGGCATTCCGCGACGCGCGGCGGCCGGACCGTCTCCGAGGGCACCGGGGTGAGGCCGGCGCGGGCGAACTTGTCCGGTTCGTGCCGGTAGCCGCGTTCGTACTTGCGGGCCGGGACGGGATCCGAACCGGTGGTCAGCGCCAGCCTGTCGACGGCGGCAGCCAGCGCGTCGGAAGGGAGATTCAGAACACATTCACGGTTGCGCATGAGATTTTGCGCGGTCTTGGCTTTCGCGCCCAGTCCGAGCATGCCCCGCCAGCCGAGCCAGAACGCCGACGACATCGGTGCCAGGTTCGGAGCGCCCGCCTGGTCGACCGTCGAAAGGAGCACCACAGGGGTGCCGAAGTAGAGGATTCCTGGCTCGATACGGGTGTGCGCGGTCTCGGCCGCCGTCGTAGTAACTGTCACGTACGCCAGCTTCGCCGCCTCGCGCGCCGGAGGCTGGCGAGAATCGGACGTCGCGATCAACACCGTCGGCGGACGGCGTCGCGCCGCCCGAACACTTACCCTCTTCCGAGACGGTTCCCTTGGGCGGACGCGAACCCGCGGTCGTTCGGAGTATTGCGTTCGGCCGATTGCTGGTAGGTTCGCCGAACTTGAACGACGAAGGAGGCGCCGGCAGCGGCCCGGTCAACACCCCGAACGCGCGTGGTGAGGCGAATCGCATGCGAGACGATGTGGTCCAGGCGAGCTCGATTCTCGGGCATTCCCCCGGCCAGGTTTGGGAAGTGATCGGCGATCCCGAGTCCTACTCGAGGTTCGTCGCGGAGATCAGCTGGTGCGAGATCCAACGTCCTGCCGAGCGCGGGCGCGGCCCGAAATGTCTTGTCCGGCTGGAACCGCGGCCGGGGACGCTCGTCGTCGGTGACATCGAGGCGCGGGTCTGGCGGCCGGGCGAGCACGTCGTGTGGTGCGGCGTCGAGAACGACGGCATCTGGGTCTCGGTCGAGCTGCGGCAGGCTCCCGGTGGCGGCACGGAACTCGTCGCGCAGCTGATGCTTCCGGCGCCACACTCCCCTCTCGTGTCCGCCGCGTCCTTCAAACGATCCGTCCGCGCGGCGGCCCGCCGGATCGATCTGCACCTTTCGGGCCGGGCGGCGTCGCCCCAGGAGGAACCGGCGCATACCAAGGCCACCACGCTGCACACGGCGAGCACGCTGATCAAGGCCGGGGTGCTCGCGGCCGCGCGCCCGGACAAGATCGCCCGGCAGCTCACCTCCTTGTCGCAATGGGGCGCCACCGTCGCCGGCGGCTACTCGGCCAACGCCGCCCGTGTGCCCGACGACGTCGCGTTGCACGACGAACGCAACGTCCGGACGTTCAAGCAGACGGCCGATCGCAGCAACCAGCTCGCGAACGCCCTCGCGGCCCGCGGAGTGCGCGCCCGCGACCGGATCGCCTTGCTGTGCCGCAACCACGCCGCGATGGTCGAGTCACTGATCGCGTGCAGCAAACTCGGGGTGGACGCGATCCTGCTCAACACCGGGCTTTCCGCCGGCGCGGTCGCGGACGTGATCGAGCAGCACAAACCGGTCGCGGTGCTCGCCGACGACGAGTTCTCGCGGATCATCGCCGGCATCTCCGGCGATTTCCTGCGGCTGTCCACCTGGCCGGAGACCGAGAACGGCTACCCGACGATCGATCAGCTGATCGCCGGGGTGCCCGCCACCAAACTCAAACCGGTGGACCGGATCGGCAGGCTCGTCGTTCTCACGTCGGGCACCACGGGGACCCCCAAAGGCGCGCGCCGCCCCACGCCGAAGGGATTGTCGACGTCGGCCGCCATGCTCGACCGCATCCCGCTCCACTCCGGAGACCGGTTCGTGGTGGCCGCGCCGCTGTTCCACAGCTGGGGGCTCGCCGGCATGCAGATCGGGATGGCCGTGCGCGCGTCCTTGTCGCTGATCCGGCGGTTCGACGCCGAGGAGATCCTGCGGACCATCGCCGAACACCGCTGCGGTGTGCTGTTCGCCGTGCCCATCATGTTGCAGCGCATCCTCGATCTGCCGGAACGGATCCGCGCCCGCTACGACCTGTCGTCGCTGCGGATCGTCGCCAGCAGCGGATCCGCGCTGCCGGGCCCGATCGTCACCGAGTTCATGGACACCTTCGGCGACGTGCTCTACAACTTCTACGGCTCCACGGAGGTTTCGTGGGCCAGCATCGCCACGCCCGAGGACTTGCGCGCCGCGCCGACCACCGCCGGCCGCTGCCCTCCCGGCACCCGCGTCGCCATCCTCGACGACGACCACAATCGTGTCCCACCGGGCTGGGAGGGACAGATCTTCGTCGGCAACGACATGCTCTTCGAGGGCTACACCGACGGCGCCAGCGTGCCCCGCGCGGAGAACCTGATGGCGACCGGCGACGTCGGCTACCAGGACGCCGCCGGACGGCTCTTCGTCACCGGCCGGGCGGACGAGATGATCGTGTCCGGTGGGGAGAACGTGTCCCCTCGCCCGGTCGAGGAGGCCATCGCCGCCCTGCCCGGCGTCCACGAAGCCGCGGTGATCGGCGTGCCGGATCGCGAGTTCGGGCAACGGTTCGCGGCGTACATCGTGCCGAAACGCGGTGCCCGCATGAGTGCGGACGACGTCCGCGCCTACATCCACCACCGGCTGGCCCGCTTCGCGGTGCCGCGGGACGTGTACTTCGTCGAGGAGCTGCCCCGGAACGCGACCGGAAAGGTGCTCAAGCGGCTGCTGCGAGACGAAACGTGGCCGATCGACCAATGAGCCCCGTGTGCCGGGACGGAACACGCGTGCTTGGAGGCGGAACACGCGTGATTCCAGCCGGATGACCCGGCTTCGGCGTGTTCGGTCCCCAATCACGCGTGTTCCGCCTCTGATCACGCGTGTTCCGCGCTCGGATGCCGCTCCCGCAGGAGAAACCGCTGGATCTTCCCGCTGGGTGTCTTGGGCAGCTCCGGCACGAAGTGCACCTCACGCGGGTAGGCGTGCGCGGCGAATCGCGTCTTCACCAGCTGCTGTAACTCGGCCACCAACGCGGTGTCGGCGGAGGCGCCGTCCCGTGCGACCACGTACGCGACGACCACCTCGCCGCGCAGCGCGTCCGGGACACCGACGACGGCGCATTCGGCCACGGCGGAATGCTGCTGCAGAACGCTTTCCACGTCGAACGGGCCGATACGGTAGCCCGCCATCAGGATGACGTCGTCGTCCCGCGAGGCGAAGGTCAAGTACCCATCGGTGTCCTTGGCGGCCACGTCACCGGTGTAGTACCAGCGGCCGTCGGGGCTGAAGCGCGCGGCGGTGCGCTCGGGCGCGTCGCGGTAGCCCCGGAACCACACCAGCGGGCTCGCCGCGAGATCCACGGCGACACGGCCGCGTTCTCCCAGCTCGGCCACCACGTCGGCGTCCTCACGGAGGACCTCGACCGCGAAGCCCGGCAGGACACGTCCCATCGACCCTGGCTTGACCTCCGAGCGGAGGTCGGGATGCCACGCGTTGCCCACCACCATGCCGAGTTCCGTCTGTCCATAATGGTCGTAAACGCCGACACCGAGCTTCGACGACGCCCACTCCAGGACATCCGGCGTCAACGGTTCCCCCGCCGATGAGCAGTGCCGCAGGCGGAGACCGCCCGGCACCGGGGCGGCCGAGTTCCGGAGCGCGCGATACACCGTCGGGGCGGCGGCGAAGTTGGTGACACCGAACCGCTCCAGTACCGCCCACGTCAGTTCGGCGGAGAAACCCGCGTGCAGCAACAGACTCCGCCTGCCGGTCGCCATCGGCGTCATGATCGCGTAGTACAGACCGTAGGCCCAGCCGGGGTCCGCGGCGTTCCAGAAGACGTCGTCGGCTCGGACGTCGAGCGCGAAGTCCTGGTACGCCTGGAAACCCGCGAGCGCACGGAGAGGAATCGGGACGGCTTTGGGCGTTCCCGTGGTCCCGGAGGTGAACAGCTCGACGAGGACCCCGGACCCACCGGTCACCGCGGCTCCCGGCAGCGGCGCGGCGTCTGCCAGCATCTCCCGGAACGACAGATCGCCCGCCTCGCCGTCCCCGACGACCACGATCCGCCGCGCAGGGTCGTCCGGCAGATCGGCGGACGGCGTCAGCTTCGAACGCTGACCGGCGTCGGCGATGACGACCTTCGTGCCGTTGCCGGTGACGCGCAGCGCGATGGCGGGCGGCGCGAACGCCGTGAACAGCGGGACGTGCACCGCGCCGAGCCGCCAGATCGCCAGCAGCGCCACGACCAGCTCCGCCGACTTGCCCATCAGCGTCGCGACCCGGTCCCCCGGCCCGACCCCGAGGCCGAGCAGTGCCCCGGCGAAGCGTTCCGACTGCTCGCGCAGCTCGCCGTAGGTGAGATCGTGGCTGGTCAGATCCGCTTCGACCACGGTGAACGCGACCGCCTCCGCCGGATGCCGGTCGCACAACAGCGTCGCCGCACAGGCCCGCTCGTCGTCGTAGACCTCGAGCAACCGCCGGACGTGAGCTTCGGTCATCGTTTCTCCCGGGACGTTGGCGAAGGCGTACAGTTCCGGAAATCGTGCGGGCGGGCCCGATCCGTCCACCACCCCCGATCGAGGGGGATCACCGAGGAGGGTGAGCCGATGCCGGTCGACGACGCCCAGCTTCTCGGCGCTGTCTCGGACCTGCGCCGGGACACCGGCCTGCCGGTCGGCTTCGCCGGGGTCGCCGTCGCCTCACCGCGAATGCGGCTGACCGCGTTCCTCGGCAACCGCGGCACCGCGCTGAACGGCCTGTCCGTCCGCGCGGGCCGCGGCCTCGGCGGCAAGGCGCTCGCGCTGACCCGGCCGGTGGTCGCCAACGACTACCACAGCGCCACCACGATCAGTCACGACTACGACGAGCCGGTCCGCGACGAGGGCATCCACTCGGTGGTCGCGATCCCCGTCGTCGTGCGCCGCCGGGTCCGCGCCGTCCTCTACGGCGGTCTGCGCGACGAGACCACCCTCTCCGACCGGACGATCACCGCCGCCCTGCACGCCGCGCGCGATCTCGAACAGACGTTGGCCGTCGAGGACGAAATCGAGAAGCGGCTGGTGGAGGCACGGCCGCTGGCGGAGCATCGCGAGGAGGCCGCTCCGCGCGAACGGCTGCGCGAGGTCTACGGCGAGCTCCGGGCGCTCTCCGGCCAGATCGCCGACGACGTTCTCCGTGACCGCCTCGACGCGATGTGCGCCAGCCTGACCGGCGCCGCTTCCCCCGTGGCGCGCTTGGCGCCGAGGGAACTGGACACCGTCGCGCTCGTCGCGCTCGGCCTGACCAACGCCGAGATCGCGCACCGGCTGGGGCTGACCGCGGAGACGGTCAAGAGCTACCTGCGGGATGCGATGCGCAAGCTCGACGCGACCTCCCGGTTGCAGGCCGTCACGCACGCGCGGCGGATCGGCCTGCTCCCCTGATTCAGCCCGCGGGAACGGGCGAGACCGACGAGATGCAGTACTTGTCGCCTGCCTCTCGCCGCACCTCCATAGTCCCGGTGAAGCTCTCGCTGTAGTTCAGGGTGCCGGTCATCGTCACCACGATCAGGTCCGGGCCCGCGGCACGCGGTTCTTGCGCGGTGAGCGACGCGTTGCGGTCGCCATATTCCTTCGCCGTCTGGCGGACCTTGTCCTTTGCGTCCGCGCAGGCCGACTCGGCGGAGTCTGCGTCGCACTGGCCGATTTCGAGGACTTGCTGTCGCTCAGCAGGAATCCGGGCGCGACGAACGCGAGGATCGCGAAGACGACCACCACGAGCGCGCCGCCACCGGCGATCAGCCCGATCAGCAGGCCATTGCCCTTCTTCGGCGGCTGGTCCCGGGTACTGCGGCCCGCCGAAGCCCGGCGGCGGGTAGCCCTGTTGTGGGTACTGCTGCTGGGGATGTTGTTGCTGGGGATAGCCCTGTTGCCACTGCGGCCCTTGCGGTTCCTATGGGTACGACATCGATGCTTCCTTCCCCCGAACAACCTGTGCGAGAGGAATCTACCGTCCCCTTCGGACAGTCGTGATGCGGCTCGGGACTCGTGAGTGGTGAGGACGGCGGCGCAGGGATGTCCATGAAGGATTTGGGACATTCACCGTCCCAAATCCTTCATGAACACGTCCATCACCACTCGCGAATCTCTACAATCCGCCCCATGAGACGGCTGGCCGTGGTGGTCTTCAACGGGGCATCCCTCGGCGCGATGTCCTTCGCGTTCGGCGTGTTCGAAATGGCTTCCGCCTTCGGGGAGCTGCCCGACCTCGAACTCAAGGTGGTCGGTGGCGAACCGGGGACCGCGCTGCGAGGCGGCGGGCTGACCGTGCCGGTCCCCGAAGACCTCGGCGCGGTCCGGGACGCCGATCTGGTGCTGGTCCCGAACTGGCGGTCACCGATGGAGGATCCACCAAAAGCCGCCCTGGAGGCACTCCGCGCAGCACACGACCGGGGAGCCCGGGTGGCCGGACTGTGCAGCGGCGCCTTCGTCCTGGCCGCGGCCGGGCTGCTCGACGGACGCCCCGCGACCACGCACTGGGCGATGGCCCCGCTGCTCGCGGCCAGGTTCCCGGCGGTCCTCCTCGACGAATCGGTGCTCTACATCGACGACGGCGACATCCTGACCGCGGGCGGCGGCGCGGCGGGCATGGATCTCGGTCTGCACCTGATCCGCTCGTGGTGCGGCGCGGAGGTGGCGAACCGGCTGGCGAAGGGCATGGTCGTCCCGCCGCACCGGCCCGGCGGACAGGCTCAGTACATCGAGTCGCCGATGCCGGAACTCGACGACGGCGACCCGGTATCGGAGACGATGGCCTGGGCGCTGACCCGGCTGGACACGGCGCTCCCGGTCGACGAACTCGCCAGGCGGGCACATATGAGCAGGCGCAACTACGATCGCAGGTTCCGCGAGATCACCGGTGCCGCGCCCGGCACGTGGCTGACCCACCAGCGCGTCATCCGCGCGCAGCAACTGCTCGAATCCACCGATCTCCCGGTCGACGAGATCGCCAGGTATTGCGGGTTCTCCTCGTCCGCCGCGCTCCGCCCGCATTTCCGGCGGCAGGTCGGGGTCACGCCGGTGTCCTATCGGGAGACGTTCGGGACCAGGCTGGGCGTGCCCGAGCCCATCCTGTCCTGAAACGAACCTCGTTTGGCGAAAACACCGCTCACGGTCGGAACCCCGTCCGGCCACGATCGGGACATGACCGAAGACAGCCGTTCCTTCCTCAACCGCCGGTCCATGCTCACCCTCGGCGCGGGGGCCGCGGCCGCGCTGGTGGCCTCGGGTGGCATCGCCGAGGCCGGCCAGTCCGGCGCTCCCGACGACGCGGCACTCGCCCGCTCCCTCCCCGGCGGTTTCCGCAGCGAATACGCCCACGTCAACGGGGTCCGGCTGCACTACGTCGCCGGCGGCCGCGGCGAACCGCTGATCCTGCTGCCGGGCTGGCCCGAGACGTGGTGGCAGTACCGCAAGGTCATGCCGGAGCTGGCGAAACGGTACCGCGTCATCGCCGTCGACCTGCGGGGCATGGGCGGCTCGGGCAAACCCGCAGGCGGGTACGACAAGAAGACGATGGCCCGCGACATCTTCGAACTCCTGCGCACGCTGGGCCTCCGGCAGGCGCATATCGCCGGGCACGACATCGGCGCCATGGTCGCGTTCGCCTTCGCCGCCAACCACCCCGAGGCGACGAAGACCGTCACGCTCATGGACGTCTCACACCCGGACGAAAGCCTGTACCAGCTCCCCATGCTGGCTCCTCCCGGGCAACCGGTGAACGTCTGGTGGTTCGCCTTCAACCAGGTCGCGACCCTGCCCGAACAGCTGCTGACCGGCCGGTCACGCTTTCTCGTCGACTGGATGTTCGACCATCTCGCGGCCGATCCGGCCTCGATCGGGGCCAGGGACCGGGCGATCTACGCCGCCGCGTACGACCGCCCGGACGCGATCCGCGCGGGCAACGGCTGGTACCAGGCGTTCGGCACGGACATCGAGGATCAGAAGGCCTACGCGAGGATCACCGCCCCGATGCTGGGGCTGGGCTCGGAGTTCAATTACGACTACCTCGCCGCGGTCCTGCCGTCGAAGGCGGTCGACGTCCGGGTGCGGAAGGTCTCCGGTTCCGGGCACTTCGTCGCGGAGGAGCAGCCGCGGACGGTCATCGACGAGCTACGGACCTTCCTCGGGTGAGGCGTATACCCCGAATGGGTCGACACCGCCCGCTGAACGGACCGATTCACTCGGTCAGGTGAAAGACGCGGCCGCGCGTCATTCTCACGACGGGATCTCCTCTTCTCTGGTGTGTCGGTACCGGCCGGGCAGCCCCCCGAACGGCCGGTACCGACATGGAAGTTCAGCTCAACCGATCCACCAGCGGGCCTTGTAGATCCACGCGCCGTGCAGCGCCAGCTCGGCGCGTGGAAAGGCCAGCCGGACGGTGTCCGTGCACCACGTGCACAGGTGACCGTCCTGCACCGAGGCGGTCAGGATCTGCCCGGTCCGCGGGTTCGTCGACACACTCTTCACATGCGGCCGGTCGATCTCCCGCACGCCCGCGTAGCGCTGGGAGAACCCGCCACTCGTCTTCGAGAACTGGTACACCCCCGCTTCCGTGGTCACCCACAGCAGGTCCGGCCGACCCGGGACCGGCTGGAGGTCGTGCCCGCCCTTGCTCGGCACCGGAACGGAGCGCTGCTCGGTGAGCACAGGCGCGGCGGGCGTGCCGCCGACGTTCAACGCGACGAGCGCGTCGGTGCCCAGAGCCCACAACACGCTCCTCCCGGCGTCCCACACCACGCCGTGCGCGCCCACCAGCCGGTACTCCGTGTAGGCCGTCGAACGCTGCCCCTGCGAAGCGGTGTAGATCCGCACCCAGCCACCGGTGCTCGCCGCCACCGCGACGTTCCCGTCCGGCAGGAGTTCGATGCTGTGCGGGTTGGCGGGCCCGCCGACGTTCGCCGCCCAGTACGCCCGGTCACCCGCCGGATACGGCACGACGGCGGTGAAACCGCCCGATGCCGACGTCAGCAGGTACTTCTCGCCACCTCGCTCGGCGAGCTTCGCGTCGCTCGGGTTGCTCCACGAACCCGCCAGGTCCGCCAGCCCGTTCGCGGCGTTCGGCGCCCACGCCCAGCTCACCTTCCGGCCCTGCCAGGACGCCCGGTCCGCGGACAGGACCAGGATCCGCTTGGACGCCTGCTCGGTGATGACGATCGAACCGCGATCGCGAGCGCCCTCGTCCGCCACCGCCGGCGCGGACGCCGCGACCGAAAGGCCCACGACGGCCAGTGCCGCCAAGGATTTCCGCATGATCTCCATAGGGAGACCGAACCCGCCCCGGGTGACGGGCGGGTGGCGGCGGCCCGAAGCGTGGATGTCGACGAGATGACCCCGGATCAGAGGCTCGCCTCGGACCGCCGGAGCAGCACTTCGCCGACCTGACGGCGGGCCGTCATCGGCACCGGACGGCCGTACCCGAAGCGCAACACCGTGTGCGGCCGGCCGAGGTCGGCGAAGATCCGGTCCATCCCGGCCCGGGTCTCCGGGGTTTCGAACGGCCTGCCGACGAACGACGCCGCGAGGCCGGCGGCCGTCGCCGTCAGCAGTACCCGCTGCAGCACCATGCCCGCCCGAAGATCCGCGGCGGGCCCGGTGTCCGCGGTCAGCACCGCGCCGAGCACCGGCTCACCGCCTTCGGGCTCCGCGGTGAAGAAGGACTCCTGCGAGGCAGTGCGGTGAGCCGACGGCGGTCTGGTCGGCGCCGGGACGCCGTCCGGCGCGTTCGCCGTCCGCCTGGTCCACAACGCGACCTCCGCCTGGAACGCACCGTTGCGTGCCTGCGCGACCTCGGCCCGGTGCAGCACGCGCGCGACCGCGTTCGCCCGGTCACCACGACCGAACAGCTCCAGCAGTCCACCCTCCACGAGCGCGGCCGCCCGCAACGTCATCCGCGCCCACACGGGCACCGGCCGGTCCAGGAACGGACGACGGTTCGTGTGCCGGCGGAAGACGACCTCGGCCAGCCTCCGCTCCTCCGGCGAGGAGAACCGGTCGCCATCGATCTCGAGTTCGGCGAGCAGATCAGGCTCGTCCGGCTTCGGCACCACCCGCACCGAAAGGGTCTTGCCGTTGGACCGCAACGAAATCATCAGGTTGAACATCGCCGCACCGCACGACAGCCGCGCCTCGCGGGCGTCCGGGTCGGCGATCCGGAGCACCCTGGCGCGGTCGAGCCACACCTCGATCCGGTCCCTGTCGACGACGAACCGCCACGGCTGGGTGTTGAGCGGGGACGGCGCGCGGACGGCGGCCGCCACCGCCTGGTCGACATGAGTCGGCAACGGGATCTTCATCGTGGTCTCTCCGAAGACGAGGGTTGGTCCACCTTCGGCCGGGGTACCCGGCGACCGCAGCGGTCGCCGGTCACGAATTCCGAGGACTTTCGCCCCCGATTCCCGGGAGCGAGGACTTAGGACCCTGTGCCACGAACGGCGGCGATGGGAGTCTCGATGACCGGAACGGAGCCGACGATGACGGACAAGTGGACGATCGACGTTTCCCTGCAGCACGAGCCGTACCGGGTGCGCGCGGAAGCGTTGCTCCGGCTCGAGGACGGCGGCGAGTTCGTCGGTGTCGGAATCGCGGAGGCCGGGCTGAGAAACGGTTCGGCCTCCCAGATCGGCTCCTATCTCGCGGTGACACGGGCCCTTTCGGACCTCACCGCGGAACTGCTGGAGACCGTCGCCTCCGACGTCGCCCGCTCGGTCGAAGTGGACGGGATCCTCACCACGCAGTCGACGAACTGACCGCGGTCAGCGCAAGGGGGCGGACCACTCGACCCTGGTTCCGCCCTCTTCTTTCGCCTCCGCCCGGAACGTCCCGCCCGCCCTTTCCGCGCGGTCGCGCAGATTCCGCAACCCGCCGGGCCCGCCGGGCCCGCCGAGCTCACCGCCGATCCCGGTGCCGTCGTCGGTGACGACGATCCGCAGGACGTCGTCCTTCACCGCGACGCTCACCGAAACCCCGCTCGCCCGCGCGTGCCGGACCACGTTGCCGACCGTTTCCAGCACCACCGCTTCGGCGTGTTCGGCGAAGGCGAGCGGAATCGAGTCGAGCGGCCCGGACAGGCTGACCGTCGGATGGGTCGGGGTGTCGTCGGTGAGTTCGGCGATCGAGTCGTAGAGCCGGTGCCGCAACCGCACTCCCTGCTGGCCTGCCTCGCCGCCGTGGAGATCGAAGATCGCCGTGCGGATCTCGTGCACGATCTCGTGCATCTGGTCGATGCTCTCGCCGATCCGCCGCCGCAGTTCCGGCGAGTCCGCGCGGCGGTGGGTGCTCTGCATCGTGAGTCCGACCGCGAACAACCGCTGGATCACGTGGTCGTGCAGATCCCTGGCGATCCGGTCGCGGTCGGCGAGTACGTCGAGTTCCCTGGCCGTGCGCTGCCGCGCCGCCAGTTGCAGCGCGAGCGCGGCCTGGTCGGCGAACGAGGCCACCACGGGCAACTGGGCGAGTTCGAACGGGACGGCGCCCGGGTTCCGCACCGCCATCAGCACGCCGGACGTCCGTTCCCGCGCCCGGAGCGGCACCACGAGCGTCGGGCCGAGGCACAACTCCCCCTCGTCGCCGAGCACGAGTTCGGGCACACTGCGCGGGGTCCGGTCGCGGTAGACCGCCCCCGGCAACGAGGTGGCGACACTGATCCGCGTCCCGGTCAGCTCCGCCGCCCGCGTACCCGCGCAGACGGCGATGGTGAGTTCGTCGGCCTCGTCCTCCCCGTCCGGGCTGACGTCGAGCCGTCCGGGACCGGGCAGCGCCAGCAGGGTGAGGTCGGAACCGGTGAGTTCGAGCGCCCGGCCCGCGATCAGGTTGAGCGCGTCGACGGGATCGGTTCCGCCCAGCAGTTCCGTGGTCACCTCACTGGTCGCGGCCTGCCACCGCTGGCGGATCCGCGTCTGCTCGTAGAGGTGGGCGTTCTCGATCGCGATCCCGGCCGCGGCGGCGAGTGCCTGGACGACCACCTCGTCGTCGTCGGTGAAACTCTCCCCGCGTTTCTCGGTGAGGTACAGATTTCCGAACACCTCGTCGCGCACCCGGATCGGCACGCCGAGGAAGGAGTGCATCGGCGGATGGCAAGGCGGGAACCCGACCGACGCGGGATGCCGCGAAATGTCGGCCAGCCGCACCGGTTTCGCCTCGTCGATGACGAAACCCAGCAGCCCGTGCCCTTTCGGGAGATGCCCGATCTGTTCCTTCTTCTCGCCGTCGATGCCGAGATAGACGAATTCGGCGAGCGATCCGTCGTCCGCGATCACCCCGAGCGCGCCGTAAGTGGCTTCGCCGAGTTCGATGGCCGCCTGCACTATCCGGCGCAGCGTCGTGTCCAGCTCCAGCCCCGACGCGACCGCGAGCACCGCTTCGAGCAGGCCGTCCATCTTGTCGCGGGTGCCGATGAGCCGTTCGATGCGGTCCTGGAGGTCCCGCAGCACCTCACGAACGCGCAGCTGGGAAAGGGCGCCGGTGATCCGGTCGTCGCTTCCGCCCAGCCGGTCATGAGCCGACATCCTGCTGCGCCTCCGAAGATCGGGACGAGTCGCGGCCGTGGTGACTTTCTCCTCTTTCGGCCCCGTACCGCAGGCGGGGACCGTCTCACAAGACAACCTTATTGCCCGTGGCGCGGCGGCGGGGGAAACCATGACCATACAAGTCACCAGGGTCGGACGCTTGAACTCCGAACAGGTGAATTCCGTGCTCCGGTCGGCGACATTGGCTCCGTCGACGCACAACACGCAGCCGTGGCTCTTCCGGTGCACCGGCACCGGGATCGAAGTCCACGCCGATCCGCGCCGGATCCTGCCCGCCACTGATCCGGACGGCCGGGAAATCGTTCTCTCGTGCGGTGCCGCCCTGTTCACGCTCCGGACGGCGATTCACGCACTCGGCTTCCATCCGGCGACGACCCTGATGCCGAGCCGCGCCGATCCCGATCTGCTGGCGGTCGTCCGGCCGCTCGCCGAGCGCACGCCGGATCCGAAGGTCGTCCGGCTCGCCCGTGCGATCCCCCGCCGACGGACCAACCGGCGGCCGTTCCTGTCCGACGTCGTCCCGAAGACCACGCTCACCGCGCTCCGTCACGCGACCGAACTCGAGCACGCGTGGATGTCGAGCTTCGATGTCGAACAGTGCCGGCTGCTGCGAGACCTCACCGCCCGTGCCCGCCGCGAGCAACTCGCCGACCCCGCGTTCCTCGCCGAACTCGACCGCTGGACCGGCCTGGGCGCGAGCACTCGCGACGGGGTGCCGTCCTACGCGATGGCGGGCTCCCCCGCCGACGAAAGCTGGCTCCTCGACGAATTCGGCGAAGACCACAGCACCACGCTGCCTCTTCCGCTCGTGGTGGTGATCGGGTCCCTGACCGACGAACGGCTCGACCGGCTGCAAGCCGGCCAGGCACTGCAACGGGTCCTGCTGACCGCGACCTGCGCGGGCCTGGACGTGTCGTTCATCTCGCCGCCGATCAGGGTCCGCGGGGCCCGCGCCGAACTCCGGCGTCTCCTCGGCTGCGGCGTGTGGCCGCAGGTGCTGCTGCGGATCGGTTACGGGTCGCCGCTGCCGTGGACGCCCCGGCGCCCGCTGGAGGACATGCTGCTCGACACGCTCATTTCCGCTTGAGCCAGGCCGGAGGCTTCACTGCCGTCGCAGTTCCGTGGCCAACACGGCCGCCTGAGTCCGCCGCTGCATCCCGAGTTTCGTCAGCAGCCGGGACACGTAGTTCTTCACGGTCTTCTCCGCGAGGAACATCCGCTCGGCGATCTGCCGGTTGGTCAGTCCCTCGCCGATCAGTTCCAGCAGGGTGCGTTCCTGGTCGGAAAGCCCGGCGAGCGGTCCCTTCTTGGCGGCGTCGTCGCGGAACTTCGCCATCAGCGTCGCGGCGGCCCGCGTGTCCAGCAACGACCGGCCGAGGCCGACCTCCTTGACCGCCGCCACCAGGTCCATCCCCCGGATGTCCTTGATGACGTACCCGCTCGCGCCCGCCATGATCGCGTCCAGCATCGCTTGCTCGTCGGTGTAGGACGTGAGCATCAGGCATTTCAGCTCGGGCATCTTGGAGCGCAGTTCCCTGGCTAGCTCGACGCCGTTGCCGTCCGGCAGCCGCACGTCGAGCACGGCGACATCCGGCCGCAGAGCCGGAATCCTCGCCAGCGCTTGGGAAAACGTGGCGGCCTGCCCGACGACGCACAGGTCGGAGTCCTCCTCGAACATGTCCGCGACCCCTCGACGGACCACCTCGTGATCGTCGACCAGAAACACCCGGAGCATTCCGACCTCCACGGTTTCCCTCCTCGGATGAGAGCGTACGGCGCACGGCCGGTCACTGCGACAGGCCAAAGGGCCCTGTTCGGCGCCCGTTCGAGTGGCTGCCGCCGACCGGACCAGGTTCATTTGCATCATTCGAGTCAGGACGTTCTGTTCTTCCGGAGCAATCCGGCCGCTGCGACGATCACCTCATGTCCGAGATCACGTCTTCGCCGGCCCCCGCGGCCGGGTCTCCCGACCCGGCCGACGACCTCGTGGCCATGCGCAACCGCATCCGCTTCTACCGGGCCCGCGCCGAGCAACTCCAGTACGCGCTCGACCACCGGCTTCCCATCGAACAGGCGAAGGGAATCCTCGCCGAGCGTTACCAGATCGACATCGACGCGGCGTTCGAACTGCTGCGCTCGTTCTGCCGCAACAACAACATGAAGATCCACGACGTCGCCAGGACGCTCATCGAGCAGCCCAGCGAAGGTGACCGCCGGATCTCTTGCTGAGTCACGCCCAGTTCGGCGGGGGGCCCGCGACCACCACCGGAGCCGCAGACCGCGCGGGCTCGGAGCGGGTGATGAACCGAACGCCGCCCCCCAGACTCCGGGTGCTCGTCGCGGACGACAACCCGGTCATCGGCGACGCCCTGCGGGCCCTCTTGGAATCCGAACCTGACATCGAGGTGGTCGGCGTCGCGCTCGACGCCGGTGAAGCGGTCGCGCTCGCGGAGTTGCTGGCCCCGGAGGTCGCCCTGCTGGACGTACGGATCCCCGGCGGAGGCGGCGCGTGGATGGCGCGGGAGATCCGGCGCCGGGTGCCCCATACGCGGCTGATGGCGTTCTCCGCGCACAGCGACACCCGGTCCATCGCCCAGATGGCGTCCGCGGGCGTCACCGAATACCTCGTGAAGGGCAGCCCCAACACGGAGATCGTCGCGGCCATCCGCCGCGTCTGCGCGAGCAGCGCCAACGGGACCGAGTAGCCCGCCGCTGAGAGCCTGTTGGCGGAGCTGCGACGTGCCTCGCGAAAGGGACATAACGCGTGAACCCGCCTCGGCCGAAGGCCCCGCTATCGCGGTGGCAGGGCGCCTCTGTCGCCAACGTGAGAGGTAAGACCAGATCGCGCCCTGCCGACGCGAGTTCACCAACAGACACTCAGTCCGCGAGCCAGCGTTCCATGCAAGCCAGCAGTTCCTCGGCGTTCACGGGTTTGGTGACGTAATCACTCGCCCCGGCGGCGAGGCTCTTCCGGTCCCCTTCCATCGCTTTCGCGGTCACCGTGATGATCGGCAGACCGGCGAACTTCGGCATCTCGCGGATCGCCGCGGTCGTCGCGTGGCCGTCCATCTCCGGCATCATCACGTCCATCAGGATCAGGTCGATGTCGTCGTCGGCCAGCAGTTCCTCGATGCCCTTGCGGCCGTTGGGCGCGTGCACGACCGACAGTCCGTGCAGTTCGAGCATCCCCGAGATCGCGTACACGTTGCGGGGGTCGTCGTCGACGAGCAGGACCTTGCGCCCCTGCAACCGCGGCGAGCCGGCAGGCAGGCCGGGCGGCTGGTCGTCCGGCGACGGCACCGTCACCTCCGGCTGCCGCATCAGCGGCAGGATGCCTTCGAGTTCGCTGGCCGAGATGTGCAGCATGATGCGTTCCCGCAGCATGTCCAGCGACGGCAACAGCTCGACCGGATGCACCTTCGCGTGCCCGTGCAGCAATCGCTCCTGCGCCGCGCTGAGCTTGCGGGTCGCGTACGCCAGCACCGGGACCTCGACGGGGTCCGGCCCCTCGGCGAGCTGTTTGAGGAACGTCAGCGCGCTCGTTCCGGGAATGCTGGTGTCGAGCACGACGCACCGGTAGCTCTCGCGCTTCACCTCCTCGTACGCCTCCACCGGATCGGCCACCGCCCGTACCTGGACCGAGCCGTGGCTGTCCGCGACGTCGGCCGCGACACCGCGAGCGAGCAGGGTCAGCAGGCTGTTCCGCTCGCCCTCCACGACCAGGACCCGCCGCTCCGCGCCGACGTTGTCCACAGTGGACTCGTCGAGGCTCGCGGGCGCGGCGAACCTGGCCACCGGCAGGTAGAGCGTGAACGTGCTGCCCGTCCCCAGCGCACTGTCCGCCCGGATCTCACCGCCGAGCAGGTACGCGACCTCACGGCTGATCGACAGGCCGAGCCCGGTGCCGCCGTACTTGCGGCTGGTTGTGCCGTCGGCCTGCTGGAAGGCCCCGAAGATCGATTCGAGGTTCTCCTCGGCGATCCCGATCCCGGTGTCGATGACGCTGAAGGCCACCAGTGATTCGTGCGGGAGCGCCCCCGACGGCGAAACGACGGTGTCGACCAGTTTGACCCGCAGTTCGACGCTGCCGTCTTCGGTGAACTTGACCGCGTTCGACAGCAGGTTCCGCAGCACCTGCCGCAGCCGTTGCTCGTCGGTGAAGAGCAGTTCGGGCACGTTGGGTTCAACGGTGACCTGGAAGTCGAGCCCCTTCTCCGCGGTCAGCGGAAGGAAGGTGGTGCCAACGTAGTCGAGCAGCTGGCGCAGCGGGAACGGCTCGTGGTGGATGTCCATCTTGCCAGCCTCGACCTTCGACAGGTCGAGGATGTCGTTGATCAGCTGCAGCAGGTCGGTGCCCGCGGACTGGATCACCTTGGCGAACTCGACCTGTTTGGGCGTCAGGTTCTGGGTCGTGTTCTGCGAGAGGACCCCGGCGAGGATCAGCAGGCTGGTCAACGGCGTACGGAGCTCGTGCGACATGTTCGCCAGGAACTCAGACTTGTACTTCGAAGCCAGCGCGAGCTGCTGCGCGCGTTCCTCGATCTCCTGGCGCGCCTGCTCGATTTCGAAGTTCTTCACCTCGATGTCGCGGTTCTGCCGCGCGAGGAGTTCGGACTTCTCCTCCAGTTCCGCGTTGGAGACCTGGAGCTTCGCCTGCTGCGCTTGGAGTTCCTCCGAGCGGGCCTGGAGCTCCTCGGCGAGCCGCTGGGACTCCTCCAGCAGCGAGTCGGTCCGCGCGTTGGCGATGATCGTGTTGACGTTGACCCCGATGGTCTCCATCAGTTGTTCGAGGAAATCCTTGCGGACGGCGGTGAATTGGCCGAACGTGGCCAGTTCGATGACGCCGAGCACCTGGTCCTCGAAGACGATCGGCAGCACGATCAGGGTGACCGGCGGGGCGGAGCCGAGGCTCGACGAGATCTTCACGAAACCCGGTGGCGTCCGGTCGACCACGATCGGTTTCTTGGTCTGCGCGGCCTGGCCGATCAACGACTGCCCCATCGCGAACTCCGAGGGCGTGTCCGGGTCCTCGCTGTGCCCGTAGCTGGTGATGAGCCGCAGCCGGGTGCCGTGTTCACCGGATTCGGTGAGGAACAGCGTCCCGTGCTGGGCGCCGACCAGCGGGGTCAGCTCGTTCATGATGAGCGTGGCCACCACCCGCAGATCCCGGTGCCCCTGCATCAGGCCGGAGATCCGCGCCAGGTTGCTGTTGAGCCAGTCCTGTTCCTCGTTCGCCCGCGTGGTCTCGCGCAGCGACTGGACCATCGCGTTGATGTTGTCCTTCAGCTCCGCGACCTCGCCCTGCGCCTCGACGGAGATCGACCGGGTGAGGTCGCCGGTGGCCACCGCGCTGGTGACCTCGGCGATCGCCCTGACCTGGCGGGTCAGGTTGCCCGCCAGCTCGTTGACGTTCTCCGTCAGCCGCTTCCAGGTGCCCGAAACGCCTTCGACCTCGGCCTGGCCGCCGAGCCGCCCCTCACTGCCGACCTCGCGCGCGACGCGGGTGACCTCCGCGGCGAACGCGGAGAGCTGGTCGACCATCGTGTTGATGGTGGTCTTGAGCTCCAGGATCTCGCCGCGGGCGTCGACGTCGATCTTGCGGGACAGGTCGCCCTGCGCGACCGCGGTGGTCACCTGGGCGATGTTGCGGACCTGGCCGGTGAGGTTGTTCGCCATCGAGTTGACGTTGTCGGTGAGGTCCTTCCAGGTCCCGGCGACGTTCGGCACCCTGGCCTGCCCGCCGAGGATGCCCTCGGTGCCGACCTCGCGCGCCACGCGCGTGACCTCGTCCGCGAAGGCCGACAGCGTGTCGACCATCGTGTTGATCGTCTGCGCTAGCGCGGCGACCTCGCCCTTGGCCTCGACGATGATCTTCTGCGACAGATCACCCCTGGCGACCGCGGTCGCGACCTGGGCGATGGACCGCACCTGATCGGTCAGGTTGTCTGCCATGACATTGACCGACTCGGTCAAACCCTTCCACGTGCCCGACACCCCCTTGACGTCCGCCTGACCACCCAGCCGCCCCTCGGTGCCGACCTCGCGAGCCACGCGCGTGACCTCGTCGGCGAACGACGACAACTGATCCACCATCGTGTTGATCGTGTTCTTCAACTCCAGGATCTCGCCCCGCGCGTCCACGGTGATCTTCTGCGACAGGTCACCCTTCGCCACCGCCGTGGTGACCTCGGCGATCGACCGCACCTGATCGGTCAGGTTGCCGGCCATGAAGTTCACCGACGTCGTCAGATCCCGCCAGGTCCCCGCCACCCCGGGCACCTCCGCCTGCCCGCCCAGCCGGCCTTCGCTGCCGACTTCCCGCGCGACCCGCGTGACCTCGTCCGCGAACGACGACAACTGATCCACCATCGTGTTGATCGTGTTCTTCAACTCCAGGATCTCGCCCCGCGCGTCCACGGTGATCTTCTGCGACAGATCACCCTTCGCCACCGCCGTCGCGACCTCGGCGATGTTGCGGACCTGGCCGGTGAGGTTGCCCGCCATCGCGTTCACCGAATCGGAGAGGTCCTTCCAGGTCCCCGAAACCGAGGGCACCGCCGCCTGGCCGCCGAGCTTTCCGTCGGTCCCCACCTCGCGCGCGACCCGGGTGACCTCGGAGGTGAACAACGCCAGCTGATCGACCATCCCGTTGAAGACGAGCGCCATCTCGTCCATCAGGACGTCGTCCACCTGGGGCAGCCGGGTGCTGAAATCACCGTCGCGAACGGCTTTCAGGCCCTCCAGCAGCCGCTGCAAGCCTTGGTCGTCGATCGCCCCGCCCACCCGGACCGTCTCTCGTGATCCGCGCTTGCTTCCCGGTTCCGGCATCGAAATGGCTCCTTGTCCTGACTACCCGCGGAGAGGGCCCAACGGAATCCAGAAGGTCACCGACGTACCTTCGCCGGGTCTGCTGGAGATCCGAAACCAGCCTTGCGCCGCTTCGGCACGTTCACGCATCGACGCCATGCCGATGTGCTCGCCCGACAACGATTCATGCGCGTTCTCGCCGTCCGGTTTCATCCCATCGCCGTCGTCGGCGACCGTCACCAGCAGACCGCCGTCCTGACCGGTCAGCGAGACCGCGACGGAAGTGGCGTTCGCGTGTTTACGCACGTTCACCAACGCCTCCTGCAGGATCCGGAAGGCGGTGACGACGAGGTGGGGCGGCGGCTTGACGGCGAGATCGTGCCGCAGTGTGCATTCGAGCCCCCACCCCGCCACGACCTCGTCGAGGTAGTCGCGGACGGAAGCGATCAGGTCCTCGTCGTTCAACGCGGGCGGCCGCAATTGGGCGACGAGGATCCGCAATCGTCGGATCGCCCCTTGAATCGCTTCGTCGAGTTGCTTCAAAGCGGGATCCCGCCGTTGCGCGGCGAGCATCTGCAACCGCATGCTGACGGCTATCATCGACTGAATGGAATCGTCGTGAACATCCCACGCGATACGGCGACGTTCGGTTTCCTGTGCCCGGACCAAATGTGCGAAGGCCTGGCGGCGTTCGGTCCTTTCCTCCAGTGTTTTCCGGCGTTCGGTGAGATCACGGGTGACTTTGCCGAAACCGACGAGGCCGCCTTGTGCGTTCCGCAAGGCGGTGATCACGGTGTTGGCCCAGAACCGTTCGCCGCCGCGCCGGACGCGCCAGCCCTCGTCCTCGTGACTCCCCATCTCGGCGGCGACCAGCAGCTCCGAGGCGGGTTTGCCGTCGGCGACGTCGTTTTCGGTGTAGAAAACGGAGAAATGACGGCCGAGGATCTCGTCCTCGGAATAGCCCTTGATCCGCTCCGCCGCCGGATTCCAGCTGATCACGCGGCCCTCGGCGTCCAGCAGGTAAATGGCGTAGTCGACGACGCTGTGCATGAACAACTCGAAGAGCACAGCGCTGCGGTGATCAGGCGTCTGTTCCGATGGCAGCATGGCCATAGTGCAGCTTGGCACTCGGATACGTCTCCCCGCTACGGCCGTTCGAGGAGGCCATTCTTGCGCGCGTGCGCCACGGCTTCGAGTTTCGAATGGGTCCCGGTCTTCACCAGAATCCGCTGCACGTGATTCCGCACGGTATTCCGCGCCAGCCGCAGCTCTTCGGCGATCCGGTCGGTTCCCGCTCCTTCGGCGATCAGCCCGAGCACCTGTCGTTCCCTCAGGGTGAGTACCGGCCCGAGCCTGCCAGGGCTGCCCGCCCCCAGCATGGCCAGCGCGCCGCCGAGCAGCTCGGGGTCGATGACCACGTCGCCCGCCGCGATGGTCCGGATCGCCGTGACCAGTTCGTCGAGGAGACCGGATTTCAGCAGCAGCCCGGCCCCGCCGACCTCCAGGATCCTGGCGACGATGGCGCTGTTCGCGTCACCGGTGAGCACCAGCACCCTGCTCGACGGCGAGATCGCGCGGAACTCGGCGATCGCCTCGATCCCGTCGCCGTCCGGCAGCCGCCGATCGAGCAGCACGATGTCGGGCAGGTGCTCTTCCGCCGCGATCATCCCGTGCGCCAAGGACTCCACCGACGCCACCAGGTCGATCTCCGGGAATTCCCCGAAGGCCGCGCCCAGCGCTTCGGCCACCATCTTGTGGTCCTCGACGAGCAGCACCCGGATCGGGGCCGCCTCCGGGGGCGCGGGCTGCGGGGAGGTCGGGTTCGGCATGCACCTTCTCCGTCGATCGTGGTCTCGCCCTGACCATTGTCCGGCAGATTCCCGGAAATCAATCCCGCCCACGGCCGCATTCACCCTGGTGCGAATTCGCGTGCCCGAAGACGGAACACACCCGAAACCGGATCGCACGGTGTCTTCCGGCTTCAAGCACGCGAGATCCGGCTGGACACACGAGTCTTCCGCCCAGGCACACGTGTGGTCCGGCTGGAGACCGGCGCATCTTCCCACTGCCTCCGGTCCCGCCGTCGTTTCGAGGCCAACCCGTGACCCGTTGTACCCGTCCGGCGACCGCAGTGAGGTCTTTGTGCCCTCGATGGCACAACCTTCGGCGCTGACCGGAACGGCCCTCGGTGGCTCATCGTCGTACGCGTCGACTGCCGGACCGAGAGCACGGGAAGGGTGACCGGGACGTGACCACGAGGATCTGCGAGACCCGCCGCCATCCCGGCACGCACGCGGTCGCCCGCCGGGCGCGGGTCACGGCCGGCGGGCGGCTGCCGAGGGTCGTGGCCGAACCCGAAACGCACGCTTCGCTGCTCGACGACGTACTCACCGCCATCCGGCATCTCGACGGCGCGGCCCTGGCCACGCGGTCGCGGCGCCGTCTCCCGGGGTGGACCCCGCGGGACCGGCGCGTCCAGCGGCTGCGCGGCTGGCTCAGCGGCGCACCCGGCTGACCGGGCAGGCGCCCGTCACACCGGGCGCCACCGGCCGATGTCGGACTCCATCGGCACGATCCGGCTCAGCGACGAGCGGATCCTCAGTTCCATAGCCCTGTCCCGGCCCTGGGTCCCACGAGGCGCGTACGGATAGAAAGTGCCGCGCTCCCGGCGATAGACCATGGTCAGCTTGGGATGGCGCATGTCCCGCAGCTCGGCGAAGTCGACCGTCGTGTGCAGCAGCCAGGGCGCGAACCCGGCCTGAGCCAACCGCTCGTTGACGTCGGCGAGGTCGTCGAGCAACCAGCCCAGGTCGCCGTTCTCCCGCCAGCAGCGCACGATCGTCCGCCCGAGCGCGTCGTGATTGACCACGTTACGACGGACGGAGTCCCCGGCGAGCCCGGCGACGATCTCCGCCTCCGTCCCCTGGCCCGGACGGCCCTCCGCGACGAAGCAAACCGTCCCTGATCCGGTGGACGCCAGCCCGTACCCGGACCGCAGTGTCAATGCCGCGGACCTGAACTCCAGCAACGGAAGCAGGCTCGGCCGCACCGACCGGCTCCTCCCGCGCAGACCTCCCAGCGACGCCATGACCTCACCGCACCCTTCTGGTGCGTGAAGCCTTTCCGATGACGACCTAGCGCCCTAGGGCCGCACGGTCGCGCGTTGTCCGGGACAAGTCCCCGGTTCCGGTGACCAACGGCCCTACCAGCCCACGCTTACCGTTTCCCGGCAGCCGTCACCGGCCTCGCGACCGGAGTTCACGGGCGTCCAGTGTGCCTTCGACGACGCCGCGCGCGACTTCCGACAGCTTCCTGTTCGTACCGCGGGCGAGGGAACGCAAGCGCTTGAAGGCGGTGCCGACATCCACACCGGCGCGTTCGGCGAGCATGCCTTTCGCCTGTTCGATGACGACCCGGCTTTCGAGCGCGGTCTGCAACTGCTCCGAAAGCGTCCGGTAGTGGCGCAATTCCCGCTGGCGCAAGAGGCACAACGTCGCGACGTCGGCGAGCGCCCGGCCAAGACGGCGGTCTTCGGCACTCAGGACCGCGGTTTCGGCACTGAGGAAGGCGATCGCGCCGACGGTTTCGTCCGCCGTCCGCAACGGCAGCGCGGAAACCGCGGCATAACCCTTCCCCGCCATTCTGGCGGCGTAACCCGGCCAGCGCGAAGCCTCCGCGGAAAGGTCGCGGACGGCGATGTCGTTCCCGGTTTCGAACGACTCTCGCGCGGGCCCTTCCGCCACCGCCGAGGGATGGCGTTCGAGTTCGAGACCCGGCAGGAAGACCTCGGTGGAATCGATCGGCAGCAGTCGCGTGCATTCGCTGGACAAGGTGTCCACCACCCGGTCCGGCCCGAGGTCTTCCGTGACACTCGCGGTCAAACTCGCGAAGGCGGCACAGACCGCGGGCTCCCGGTCCGTTCGCCAGCTGTTCACCCGAGCGATTCTGGCCTTCACCGCGATCACCGGCAACGCCCAGATGGAGGATCCTGTTCCGACGGCGTCACACACGGCGACGACCGTTGATCTCGGCTGGATAACGACGGGCGGGGTTCTCAGTACCGCCGCAGGGAAAACGGCGGCTTTGTATTCGCCCTCAACGCCTCTTCGTCCAAAGTGGACTCCCCGATGCCCGCCTTGCCGAGCTTTTCCGCGACGAGCGCGCCGGGCTCTTCGAGCGCGTCGGCCCTGCCGCTCAGGAACGCCCACTCGTGCTCGTCCGAACCGTAGTAGAGAACGGTACCGAAAGACTCGCTGAACCGGCGCCACGACGTGCTCAACGTCTGGTTGCGCCACAACGTCGGGCAACCCGCCTGACACCCGACCACTCCGCCGTCGGTGAGCAACGCCGTGCACCGGGCGAGGAAGTCGGCACCGTACAACCGGTTGTGCTGCGCCTCCGGATCGTCGTTCTCGTCCGGCAGGTCGATCACGACCACGTCGTAGGAATCCCCGCGCTCACGCGCGTCGGCGAGGAACTCCCAGCCGTCGCGGTAGTGGATCCGGATCTTCCCCTCCCCGCGCTCGGCACGGGCCAGATCGTCGAGCGTGTAGCCGTAGGGAAGATGCTCGGCGCAGGCCCGCACCGCTTCGGCGTCGATGTCGACGTGATCGACCACCTCTGCGCCCGCGGCGACCGCGAGTTCGGAGGCGACCCCTTCGCTGGACCCGATGATCAGTACCCGCTCGACGCGTTCTGCGAGCAGCAGCGAGGGGATCATCAGCGCCTCGTGGTATACGAGCTGACTCAGTTCGGTGCTCTGCCTTTCGTCGTCGCAGAACAACGAGATCCCTTGCGCGGTGCGTCCGATGAGGACGTTCTGGAAGGCGGTGCGGCCCTCGAACAGGACCTCCTCGACGTCCCAGTTCCGGGTGAGCCCCGCGCCCATCGGCTCGACGATCACTCGCTGCGCCATCAGTTCTCTCCTCGTTCCACGGTGGACATCCGGACGGTACCGGCGCCCAGCATCTTCGCCAGCAGTGTGACCGCGCGTTCCGGATCCGCCCGGTCCCCGCAGGTGAACACGTCCACGAACACCGAGCCGATCTCCGGATAGGTGTGCACCGACGCGTGCGATTCCGCCAGCAGCGCGAGCACGGTGACCCCTTGCGGGGCGAAGGAATGCGACACGACTTCGCAGACCGTCGCGCCCGCCTCGGTCACCGCTTCGGCGAGCGTCTTCTTGAGGAGCACGGCATCGTCGAGCAACGACGGCTCGATCCCCTCGAACTCCGCGAGTACGTGGCGGCCGGCGAACCGGCCGACGAGTGGTACTTCACCCGGCATCGGCGAACCTCCCCACACAATAGGTACGCAACGGCTCGATTCCGTTGAACGCGACGGACGAATAGCTGGCGGTGTACGCCCCGGTGCCCGGGATGTCCAGCCGGTCGCCGGCCTTCAACGACATCGGCAGGGCGCATGGCGTCCGCTGGTAGAGCACGTCGTCACCATCGCAGGTCGGCCCGGCGAGGACCACCGGTCCTTGCGGTCCCTTGACGCCGACGGCCTCCAGCCGATACGCGACGGCTTCGTTCTCGCACTCCGCCATTCCGTTGTACCTGCCGACGTCGAGGTAGACCCAGCGGCGTTCGTCGGCGGCGGCGCGAGTCGTCACCAGGACGACCTCGGTCCTGATGAGCCCGGCGTCGCCGACGATCACGCGACCGGGTTCCAGCAGCAACTCCGGCTCCGGCAGATGCTCCCAGCGTGCGGCGTGGATCACCGCGGCGTAGTCCGTCAGCAACGGCACGGGTTCCCGATGCTCGGTGGCGAACCCGCCGCCGATGTTGAGCCGCTCCAGTACGACGCCCGCGTCGGCGGCGACCTTGGCCGCGGTCGCGATCCCGATCTCCCAGGCGGCCGGATCCGGCTGCTGCGAGCCGACGTGGAACGCGATCCCCGGCCGCAGTCCGGCTTCCGCGGCCTGGCGGAGCAAGACCGCGGCCACCGCGGGCTCGCACCCGAACTTGTGGCCGAACGGCGTGACCGAGTCCGGGCCGCCGGTCAGGAGGCGGACCGAGACCAGCGAACCGGGCGCGTGCTCGGCAAGGTTCGCCAGATCACCGGCGGAATCCGTGGTGAATTCACGGACCCCGCGCTCGTGAGCGAAGGCGATGTCCGCCGGTTTCTTGATCGTGTTGCCGTAGGCCAGGTCCGCCGCCCGCGCGCCCCGGGACAGGCACAGCTCGATCTCTGCCGTGCCCGCCACGTCGAAGCCCGCGCCGGTCGACGCCACGGCGTCGAGTACCTCGGGAGCCGGATTCGCCTTGACCGCGTAGCGGATCAGCGCGTCCGGGAAAGCCGCCGAGACCGCGGCCGCACGCTCCGCGACCAGGTCGGTGTCGACGACCAGGCACGGTGTCGGCGGCTCGCGGTCAGCCAGGAAGGCGCGGATCCGGTTCAGGCTTGCGGTCACACGCCCCAGGGTGTCAAAGCCCGATCATCGGCTCCGAACCCGGGTCACGCCCGGACGTCACCCGAAGACTGCTCCGGCAGCTCCACGCCGTGCTCGGCGGCCAGTCGCTCCAGGTTGGCCAGATCGGCGCCGACGGCCGAAGCCCTGTCTTCGTCCGAGGCCTGCTTGGCGATCTGGACGTCTTCCCTCGCCTGCCGTACCCGGTCCCGCAGATTCACCGCGAACTCGCTCATCGTGCACCCCCGATCTCCCGCATCTTGTCTGCTTTCACCCTAGGACCCTCCGAATCGGTCACCCACGTGATCTGCGTCATCACGGGTTCGTTCGTGTCGGAGTGGAGCAGTATGACGGCAGGCCCCGGGTTTCGCAGATCAGCGGAGCCCGGCTTTTTCAACGGGTTCCGGCGCGGCCGCCCGTCGGCCGATCACCGCGAGCGGGACGAGAGCGCACAGTCCGCCCGCGACGGCGACCAGAACGTATCCGCCCAGGCCGAACAGCTGCCCGGCGAGCAGGCTCGCCGCGGCCGAGGTCCCCCAGACGAAGGCGTCGACGGTGCCTTGCGCCCTCGTCCGCTGAGCGGGCGGGAGATCGCGGCTGAGCATGCTGCTGCCGCCGACGAACACCAGGTTCCAGCCGTAGCCCAGCAGGAACATCGCGACCGGGATTCCCACGTGATGCGAATCCGGGGCGCCGATCGCGGTGACCGCCGCGACGGTGAGCGTACCGATCCCGCCGAAGATCGCCGCGCGGCCGCCCCAGCGGTCGGTGATCCAGCCGGACAGCGGTGCCAGCGCGAACATCCCGACCAGATGGGCGCTCAGCACCCAGCCGACGACGTCCAGTCCCTGACCGTGCTGGTGCAATTGGACCGGCGTCATCGTCATCACCGCCACCATGGCCAGTTGCGCGCCGACCATCGCCACGAGCGGCCCGAGGATCACCGGGTTCCGCACGGACATCCGCTCCCTCCTCGGCACCCCCTCCGCCGGGGCGGCGAGGCCACGCGGCAGGGTGGCGACGGCGACCACGGCGATGGCCACGACGATCGCCCCTGCCGCGATCGGGCCGGACAGGGCGGGCAGGTCGGCGGCTTCCGCCCTCGCCGCGGCCGGTGCGATCAGTGCGGGCCCGGCTACCGCGCCGACCGTGCCCGCCCAGACCATTGTGGACAGTGCGAACCCCTTGCGGTGCTCGGGCGACAGGTCGGCGGCCGTGTACCGGGACAGCTGCGCGCCGCTGTTGCCGAAGCCGATCAAGGGCATCCCCGCCACCAGCGCGAGCACGGATCCGCCGAGCACACCGGCGAACGAGATCAGCGCGCCCGCCACCGCGGCGCCGTACATCAGCACCAGGACGAGCCTCCTGCCGTAGCGGGCGGCCAGTGCCCCCGACCACAGCGAACCCGCCGCGGAACCGAGTACCAGCACGGCGTTCGGCAGTCCGCTCCACGCTGCGCCGGCGTGCTCGACCACGATCAGCGCCGCCGTGGTGGACAGGCCGACGACCGCGGTACTGAGACAGGCGACGCCCATGAAGAGCGCGAACATCGGTTTCATGATTCAAACCTAGGGATTCCGGGCGCTCCGGCGAATAGGCTGACGAAGGCCTCGCGGGGGTGCGAGGCGCATCATGGAAGGAATCCGGGCGCGATGACCTTACGATCGGAAAGGGCGCTGGACGACCTCGACTGGCGGCTCCTCGAAACGCTCCAGAGCGACGGGCGGCTCTCGTTCAAGGAACTCGGCCGCCGCGTGAACCTCTCCGCCCCGGCCGTCGCCGAACGGGTCCGGCGGCTGGAGGAGGCGGGCGTCATCACCGGGTACCGCGCCCAGGTCGACGCCCGCCGCGCCGGGTACGGCCTCCAGGCGTTCGTCGAGATGCGCTGCTCGCTCGGCAGCTGCCTCCTGCGCACCAGCAAGTCCGAGGACTACCCCGAGGTGGTCGAGCTGCATCGGCTCAGCGGCGACCGCTGCACCATGCTGAAGGTGCGGGTCGTTTCGCTCGAACACCTCGAAGGCCTCTTCGAACGGCTGGGCGAACACGGCGAGATCCGGTCGTCGGTGGTGCTGTCGACCCAGTACGAGGGCAGGCCGGTCGGCCCGCCGGTCGAGGACTACCTGAAGGCGACGAAGAGCGAGGGCTGGAGCGTCTGAATACTGACGCCCATGGCACTTCTGTTCGTGGACGGCTGGTTCGGCCCCGAGCCCGGGGACTGGCAGTCGGTCTGGTGTGACCGTTATCCGGGGTCGAGGCGGTTCGAGCAGGACGACTGGCACTCGCCGGTTCGCGAGGCCTGGGTCGCCAGGCTCGACGAGGCGCTCGCGGAAACGACCACCCCGCCGGTGCTGGTGGCGCACAGCCTCGGCTGCCTGACCGTGCTGCACTGGCTCGCCGCAGGGGGTGACCGCCCTGTGCGCGGCGCCCTGTTCGTCACCCCTCCCGACGTCGAGGAGAACCCCGAGCCCGCGCTGGCCGGGTTCGGCCCGATCCCCCGCCTGCGGCTCCCGTTCCCGGCCGTCGTCGCCGCGAGCGCGAACGACCGCTGGATGACCCCGGCCCGCGCGCGGTCCTTCGCCGGAAGCTGGGGTGCCGAGTTCGCCGACATCGGCCTCGTCGGGCACCTCACCGGAGCGCACGGGCCGTGGCCCGAGGGAGAGAAGCTCCTCGCGGCCCTGCTTCGGGAAGACGGATCAGGAATCGAGAAGCACAATGCGCCCGAACTCACCTAGCGTGATCATCGTCGAGGACGAACAGCTCGAAGCTGGTTAGATCGAGCCCGGTGAGGCTGACGGAACGTACACGCGGCCCACATGAGGATGGAGAGAAGATGCGCAAGACCACCAGGCCGCAGCCGCCCGAGCAACATCCCGCCGACAGCCACGACCTGATCCGCGTGCTGGGCGCGAGTGAGAACAACCTCAAGAACGTCGCCGTCGAGCTGCCGAAGCGACGGCTGACGGTGTTCACCGGGGTTTCCGGTTCGGGCAAGAGCTCCCTGGTCTTCGACACGATCGCGGCCGAGTCGCAGCGGCTGATCAACGAGACGTACAGCACCTTCGTGCAGGGCTTCATGCCGACGCTGGCCCGGCCCGAGGTCGACGTGCTCGACGGCCTGACCACCGCGATCATCGTCGACCAGCAGCGGATGGGCTCCGACCCGCGCTCCACGGTCGGCACCGCCACCGACGCCCACGCCATGCTGCGCATCCTCTTCAGCCGGCTCGGAAAACCGCATATCGGCTCGCCGCAGGCGTTCTCCTTCAACGTCGCGTCGATCTCCGGCGCGGGCGCGGTGACCGTCGAGAAGGGCGGGCGGACCACGAAGGAACGCCGCGAGTTCAGCATCACCGGCGGCATGTGTGCCCGCTGCGAAGGCCGGGGGCAGGTCAACGACATCGACCTCACCGCGCTGTACGACGACACGAAGTCCCTCAACGAGGGCGCGCTGACGATCCCCGGCTTCTCCATGGACGGCTGGTACGGCCGCATCCTGCGCGGCTGCGGTTTCTTCGACCCCGACAAGCCGATCAAGAAGTACACCAAGCGGCAGATGAACGACCTGCTCTACAAGGAGCCGGTCAAGCTCAAGATCGAGGGCATCAACCTGACCTACTCGGGACTGATTCCCACGATCCAGAAGTCGTTCCTGTCCAAGGACCGCGAGGCGATGCAGCCGCATATCCGCGCGTTCGTCGACCGGGCGGTCACCTTCGCCACCTGCCCCGAATGCGACGGAAGCAGGCTCAGCGAGCTCGCGCGATCGTCGAAGATCAAGCGGATCAACATCGCCGACGCCTGCGAGATGCAGATCAGCGACCTCGCCGACTGGGTCCGCGGGCTCAAGGAGCCGTCGGTGGCGCCGCTGCTGGAGAAGCTCCAGCACACCCTCGACTCCTTCGTCGACATCGGCCTCGGCTACCTCTCCCTCGACCGGCCGTCCGGCACGCTTTCGGGTGGCGAGGCGCAGCGCACGAAGATGATCCGGCACCTCGGCTCCTCGCTCACCGACGTCACCTACGTCTTCGACGAGCCCACCATCGGTCTGCACCCGCACGACATCCAGCGGATGAACAACCTGCTCCAGCAGTTGCGAGACAAGGGCAACACGGTGCTGGTCGTCGAGCACAAGCCGGAGACCATCGCCATCGCCGACCACGTCGTCGACCTCGGGCCCGGCGCGGGTACCGCGGGCGGGACGATCTGCTTCGAGGGCACCGTCGAAGGCCTGCGCGCCAGCGACACCATCACCGGCAGGCACCTCGACGACCGGGCGTCGCTCAAGGACAGCGTCCGCAAGCCGACCGGCAAACTGGAGATCCGCGGCGCGGACCGCCACAACCTCCGGAACGTGGACGTCGACGTCCCGCTCGGTGTCCTCTGCGTGGTCACCGGTGTCGCGGGTTCCGGCAAGAGTTCGCTGATCCACGGCTCCATCCCCGCCGCCGAGGGCGTGGTCTCGGTCGACCAGACCCCCATCCGCGGCTCGCGGCGGAGCAATCCGGCCACCTACACCGGCCTGCTCGAACCGATCCGCAAGGCCTTCGCCAAGGCCAACGGGGTGAAGCCGGCGCTGTTCAGCGCCAACTCCGAAGGTGCCTGCCCGAACTGCAACGGCGCGGGCGTCATCTACACCGACCTCGGCATCATGGCGGGCACCGCGACCACCTGCGAGGAATGCGACGGCAAGCGGTTCCAGGCGTCAGTGCTGGAGTACACCTTCGGCGGCAAGAACATCAGCGAAGCGCTCGAAATGCCGGTCTCCGAGGCCGTGAAGTTCTTCGGTGAGGGCGACGGGCGCATCCCGGCCGCGCACGCGATCCTCAGCAGGCTCGACGACGTCGGGCTCGGCTACCTCAGCCTCGGCCAGCCGCTCACCACGCTTTCCGGCGGTGAACGGCAGCGGCTGAAGCTCGCGACGCACATGGGTGACAAGGGTGGCGTCTACGTCCTCGACGAGCCGACCACCGGTCTGCACCTCGCCGACGTCGAGAACCTGCTCGGCCTGCTGGACCGGCTCGTCGACGCGGGCAAGTCCGTGATCGTGATCGAGCACCACCAGGCGGTCATGGCGCACGCCGACTGGATCATCGACCTCGGCCCGGGCGCCGGCCACGACGGCGGCAAGATCGTCTTCGAGGGCACGCCGTCCGACCTCGTCGCGAGTGCTTCGACGCTCACCGGCGAACACCTGGCGGCCTACGTCGGCAAGTGACCCTCTGCCCCTCTCGCATTTAGTCCTCTAAATGCGGGAGGGGGTCACTCGCCGTCGGCGTCGAGGCCTTCGCGGTCCGCCCACTCGAGCAGGGTGTCGAGCGAGTACGCCGTGTCGTCGATGCCCGCGTGCAGGTCGCCGAGTTCGGCGAAGCGCGCGGGCACGGTGGCGATGGTGAACTCGCGCGGTTCGACGTCGTCGATCTCGTCCCACCGAATCGGGGTCGAGACGACGGCTTCGGGCACGCCACGAACCGAATACGCGCTCGCGATGGTGTGGTCGCGCGCGTTCTGGTTGTAGTCCACGAACAGCTTCGACGGGTCGCGGTCCTTGCGCCACCAGGTGGTGGTGACCTCGTCGGGCATCCGCCGCTCGACCTCGTGCGCGAACGCGAGCGCCGCCCGGCGGACCTCCTGGAAACCCCAGCGTGGTTCGATCCGGACGTAGACGTGCAGGCCGTGCCCGCCGGAGGTCTTCGGCCAGCCGGTGATCCCGAGCTCGTCCAGGATCTCGCGGACCGTGTGGGCGACCTTCCGCACGGTGGAGAACGGGCAGCCGGGCATCGGGTCGAGGTCGATCCGCCATTCGTCGGGTCGTTCGGTGTCGGCGCGGCGGGAGTTCCACGGGTGGAACTCGACGGTCGACATCTGCACCGCCCAGATTACGTCCGCGGGATGGGTGACGCACAGTTCGTAGGCGTGCCTGCCGGAGGGGAAATCGACGCGGACGGTCTGCAACCAGTCGGGAGCACCGTTCGGCACCCGCTTCTGATGGACCTTCTCCCCCGAAACGCCGGACGGGAACCGATGCAGCATGCACGGCCGTTCCCGCAGTGCCCGCACGATCCCGTCGCCGACGGCGAGGTAGTACCGGACGAGGTCGAGCTTGGTCTCGCCGCGTGCCGGGAAGTAGACACGATCCGGATTCGAGACACGCACCGTCCGGTCGCCGACCTCGATCTCCACCGCCGAGCTTTTCGCCATACAGGGAAACTAACCCGAAAGCCGCCTATCCGCGCTCTGCCAGGATGAACGACATGGCACCACGGACACGCGCGGAGGCACTGCCACCGGCCCTGGCGCGATCTCCTGGCATGTGCCGAACAAGGGCGCGCTGCTCGACGCCGCGACCACGTCCGTCATCGCTGATGCGCCGGCCGTCGAAGCAACGGGCTCACCCCTGCGCGAGATCCGCGCCCTCGCGCTCGGCCTGTTCGAAGCGATCGAGCGGCACCCCTGGCTTTCCCCGCAACTCTCCCGCAGCCCATGGGGTTCGGTGACGCCGCGGATCTTCGAAAGCATCGGACAGCGGGTCGGCGCGCTCGGCGTCCCCGAAACCACCTGGTTCACGGCGACCTCGGCGCTGGTGCACTACATCTTCGGCGCCGCGGGCCAGCACGCCGCGAACGCCCGGGTGCTCGGGCCCGGGGTGGACCGTACCGAATTCCTCCACGCCGCGGCGGACGCGTGGGAAGACCTCGATCCGGGCGAATTCCCCTTCCTCCGGACAGTCGCCGCCGAGGCCCGCGATCACGACGACCGGATGCAGTTCCTCACCGGGCTCGATCTGATCCTCGCCGGGATAGCCGGCGCCGGTGGATCGCGGCGACCATGACCGCGAACACCGCTCCGAGAAAGGTCACGTCCGCCGCGGGGACCCAGCGCACCTCGCCGCCTTTGAGCACGTAGGCCCCGACGGGTCGCGCGGCGAGGATGAAACCGCCGCCCTCGCCTTCCTTGTCTTGTTCGGCTCCGTGCCCACCGCCTCCGCCGCCGATCACGCTCGCGGCCGGGATGACCACGACGCCGTCCTTCTCGACGGGCTCGCCGTAGACACGCCGGACGGTGAGGTTGTCGCGCATGACGCCGACGACCTTTTCGAGTCCCATCGAGGTCAGCCTTCCTGTGGCAGCGCCGACATCACTTCGGACACCGGGCGCAGATGCTCCTCCAGCAGCCGCGACGCCTCTTTGACGTCATGGGCGTTCAGGGCGGCGACCAGGGCCCGGTGCTCCTCGTTGATCACCGTCAGCCGTTCCGGGCGTGCCTCCAGCGCGCGGACCGTGACCCGCTGCTGCCGTGAACGGAGCGTGTCGTACAGCTCGGTCAGGACGGTGTTGCCCGCGGCGTTCACGATGGCGCGGTGGAACCGGCGGTCGAAACCCGAAACGGCGAACCAGTCACGTTCGGCGCCGGAGCTCGCCATCGCTTCGATGAGTTCCGGCAGTTCGGCGGGGGCCCCCGCCGAGTTCGCGCAGAGCGCCGCGATGGCGTGCCCTTCGATCAGCCGCCTGCTCTGGTAGACCTCTTCCAGTTCCCTGGCGGTGACCGTGCGCACCTGGGCGCCCTTGCGGGGCAGGAGGCTGATGAACCGCTCGGCGGCCAGGCGGTGGAACGCCTCGCGCACCGGGGTCCTGGAGACGCCGACGACGCCGGAAACCCACATTTCGTCGAGGAAGCGGCCGCCCTCCAGCTCGCCCGAGATGATTCCGTCGCGCAGCCACGTGTAGACCCGCTCGCGCGCCGGGCCGCCCCCTTCGGCGGTCACAGTCATCTCGTTCCCCCTCTATTCCCTTACTTTCCACGACAGAGCCTACACCTGGACCACTCAAGTATCCATCATGTATACAAGAGTTCCACTGATTGGAAGGGGTCCCATGGTGCACGTCGCGGTGGCGCAGTTCGCGCCCGGCAACGACAAACAGGCCAACCTCGCCCGAGTCGCCTCCCTCGTCGGCGAAGCGGCCGACCGCGGTGCGCGGGTGGTCGCGCTGCCCGAGTACTCGCTGTTCACCGTACCGACGATGAGCCGGGAATTCGTGACCTCGGCCGAAGAACTCGACGGGCCCTTCGTCACCGAGCTGCGCGGCCTCGCGAAGGACCGGCAAATCACCGTCGTCGCGGGCATCAACGAAGCACTCCCCGGCGGCGAGCGGATCTCGAACACGCTGGTGGCGGCCGGCCCCGACGGCGCGATCGCCGCGCTCTACCGCAAGCTGCACCTGTACGACGCCTTCGGTTTCCGCGAATCGGAACTGGTCCGGCCCGGCGACATCGAGGCCCCGGAGACGTTCGAGGTCGACGGCATCACCTTCGGTCTTCAGACCTGCTATGACCTGAGGTTCCCGGAGGTCACCCGCCGCCTGGTCGACGCGGGCGCGGACGCGGTGCTGCTGCCCGCGGAGTGGATGCCCGGTCCGCTCAAGGAGGACCACTGGACCACCCTGGTCCGGGCCAGGGCGATCGAGAACACGATCTACCTCGTCGCGGCGGGGCAGGCCGCGCCCGCGGGTTCGGGACACAGCATGATCGTCGACCCGATGGGCGTCGTCGTCGCCTCGCTCGGCGAGCGCACGGGGACCGCGAGCGGCGAGGTCTCCGCCGAGCGGATCTCCGAGGTACGTGCCAAGAACCCGGCGCTGGAACTGCGCCGGTTCGCCGTCACCCCGAAGTCCTGAGTATCTTCTGACCCGGAGGTCCGTTCGTGAAGACACGCCCTCGGGCGTGGTGACGCGGCTTCCGTTCGCCTGGGTGCCGGGTGGCCGCCCGGCACCCAGGCTCATTTCACGGCACCAAAAGTCCCCAGTGGACGGCCCAGGGGACGAACAGCACGGTCCCGGCCAGCAGCAGGCCGACGCGCACTCCCGCGCCTTCCTTCTTCCGCCACCACGAAACCGCGGTCACCGCTCCGGCGACGACGACCCCGACCGCGATCAGCTGCAACGCGAGCCACGGCAATGTCCGTCCGAAAAGGACCGGGCCCGGCGCCATCGCCGCCCCGATCGTCAGCACGACGTAGTAGACGAGAAATCCCACCGTGCCGAGCAGGCCGGCCGACGCCAGCCAACGCGCGGGCCTGCCGAGCGGAACCTCCTTACGACGGCGGAACAACGCTGTCACCGGGTAGGCCGCGAACGCCAGCAAAGCCAGCGCCCAGACCCCGATCTGCACCCACGGCGCCTCGTACCAGGCGAGCGGCGCCAGTGCCGCACTTTGGCTCGCCTGGACCGGAGGCGGGTCTGCCGACGGCCCGCCCTTCGCTCCGTTCACCCAGTTCGCGACGAGGTCGAGGTAGCCGGGAGCGAACCCGTCGAGCTTGTCGAAACCATCGGTGGTCCGCCGGAGCCCGTGCTGCGCTTGCGGGAACACCTTCAGCGTGTACTGCCGGTTCCCGGCCCTGTCCAGCGTTTCCCGGAAGATCCGGACGGCCTCGCCGGGCGGGGTGAGCCGATCCAGCTCGCCCCACAGGCCGAGCACCGGCTGCCGCACCCTCTCCAGCACCGGAACAGGGTCGTATCCGGCCTCAGGGAACACGCCGGCGCCCGCGAGGGTGCGCATGTTCGTCGACGACACCATGTCCACCATCGAACCGGTGACCCCGCCGCGGCGCAGATAGGTCTCGAAGGCCCACGACTGCTGGCGGTCGGGCGAAACGCCGTTGGCACCGACGGTGACCACGAAGGCGACGTCCTTCGACTTCGACGCCGCCAGCGGCGCGACCCAGCCTCCCTCGCTCAGTCCCCACACGCCGACGCGGGCCGGATCCACCCCCGGACGCGAACGCAGCGCCTGGACAGCGGCGAGAGCGTCGTCGGCCAGGACCGAGTAGTCCCGTTCGAACAGCGAATAGCCCTCGGTCCGCTTGTCGTAGATCAGGGTCGCGATCCCCGCCTTGGCGAAGGATTCCGCCTCGGCGCGATAGTCGTCCCTGTCGTGTTCGCCGGATCCGTGCACCATGACGATGCCCGGCGCCGGACCGCCGCCCTCCGGCGCGACCACCGTTCCCCGCAAGGTGACCCCGTGGCTGGTGAACGAAACTTCGCCGTCCGGAGCCGCGGCGGGCACCGGTGCCGAGACCGCCACGACGGCCGCGAGCAGCGCGGCGATCATCGCCTGCTCACCCGGACGACCTCCAGCGACGGCGACGCGAGGATGTCCTTCTCGCAGTACCGTTCGGTGACCCACTGCTTGCGCGAGTACAACTCCGTCTGGTCGCTGTGGTGTGCGGACTCCGGGTTCGCGGACTGCGAGTAGGTCAGCAGCGTCGTCGTGTCCGGGCAGCCCGTACCGTCGAACGCCACGACGTGCAGGTACGTCCCGCCGTGCGTGAACTCGGTGTAGCCGCGTGCCGGATCCCAAGGTCCGCCCAGGGTGTTGTAGACGCCGCGGCCCGCGGTTCCACCACCCAGCGGGATCTTCCGGCCGTCACGGACGATGTAATGGTTGTCGCCGTACGGCGCGTCGAGCGGAATCTTCGCCGCTCGCAACTCCGCGACGGCATCGGAAAGCGCCTTGCGGACCGCCGCGTCGCCCGTGTCGAGGGTGTTCGGCGTGCGGACCGGGTCCTTGACGTCGAACGGAACCTTCCAGATCGATGGCCCCACGCGATCCACGGCCGACCAGAACCGGTCGAACAGCAGAGCGCCCCTGCTCTCCGCGTCCGAACGGCCGTCCCAGCCCGCCAGCGCGGCGCACGCGGCCTCCATTCCCGGCATCGTGCGGCACATCGCGACGACGTCGGCCCGCACGAGTTCGGCGGCGTGGTCCCGGTGCGAGAACATCAGGTCCCGCATCGCCTGCCCCGTGAAGCCGCCCTTCTTCAGCTGATCGGCGATCTCGACGAAGCCGCCACGGGTCCGCATGTTCTGTTCGTAGCGGACCGGGCCCACGATCCTGGGGAAACCGGTCGTCGCGGCCGAGGGGTTGGGCAGCCAGTAGCTGTCGTTCGAGTTCGCCACGTAGTCGGACCGGCTCAGGCTCGGCAGGCTGGACGGGCCGAAGACGCCAGGTCGTAGCGCGTCGCGATCCCGGCCCCACGCGCAGGCCGTCTTGGCACCGTCGAGCACCGCGACGCCGTCAGAGTCGAACAGCTCCTTGCCCAGTGGCGTGTTGCAGCGCGCCGCCTTCTCGTCGGTGACGTGCGGGACGCCGTGGATCTGGCTGAACTCCACCCGGCCGCGGTCGTCGGTGGCGAGGATGTTCATCCACGGCAGCCCTTGGGTCTCGCGGACCGCGCCGATCATCTCCCCCGCCGTCCGGCCGCGGGCGATCGCGAACATCGAGTTCGTCATCCCGAGGTTCGTGGCGTTGGCGTCCGCGATGGCGAACGCGCTCGACGCCGTCCACGGCAGTTCCCGCTGCCCGAGCCGGGTCGTCACCGGGCCGTACCGCGTCGTCCACTGTGGACGTACGACCCGCTCCAGAGTGCCGTCCGCCTTGCGCGACAGGACACTCACGTCGTGGCGGCGCATCCGCTCGGGCTTCCCGTCGACCAGATACGTCGTCGATGAGCCGGGCGCGAGCTTCAGCTCGAACAGCGTGTACGTCCGCGTCGTGTCGGTGGCGGTTCCACTCCAGGCGGCGGTTTCGTTGTGTCCCAGCCACATGAGCGGAATACCGGGGATACCGGCTCCGCTGACGTTGAGCTTGCCGGGCAGCGTCACCTGCGACTGCCACAGCCTGGTCCCGCTCAGCTGCCACGGCAGGTGCGGGTTGGCCAGCGAGACACCACGTCCGTTCGCCGACGCCGCCGAGCCGATCGCGATCGCGTTGCTGCCGATCCCGGTCTCCCCGAGCATCTGTCCGGCACCGCCGCCCGCGGGCGGCGCACCCGGCAGCGACGCGGTCATCGAGTCCGCGACGCCGCCCTGTCCGAAGATCATGCCGACCGCGTGGCTGTGCCGGTAGACGTCGAGTTCGGTGATCGGCTTCAGCCAGCCGGCGCCCCGGCAAGCCGGGTCGGTGATCTCACCGGTGCGGAGGTACTTGTTGACCCCCTCGACGTAGCCGCGGATCAGTTCGCGGACCTCTCGGTACGGCCCGCGCGGCGCGGGCGCCGAAAGGAGCCGCTCGATCACGCCGCTTTCGTTCAGACCTTGGAAGTACAGGTCGCTCGCGAGGTTCGTGCTCGCCTGGCTCACCCCGCTCGTCGGCGGCGCGTCCGGCCCCAGCCAGCGGGAACGCTCGGCCCGAGTCGTGACCGCGACGTCCGCGATCGCGCAGATGTTGTCCTTGGCCGCGGCGAACCCCTGCCCGAAGCCCAGGTTCACCCAGTCGTTCGCGACGATATGCGGGATGCCGTATTCGGTGTAGCGGATGGTGGCGTCCGCCCGGGTTGCCCCGTCCGGCGGTTGCGCGGCCGCCGCGGTCCCCGCCGCGAGCAGGCTCGCCGCGGCGCAGACGGCCGCGATTCTCTTCCAGAGCAGCATGCTGCTCCCCCTTGTCTGTGGAGTCGTTCGTGAAGACACGCCGTCCGGCGTGGTGACGCGATACCGGTGGTCGAGTGGCCGCTCTCCCACCGGTTTCACTTCCCTTCCCCCACCTCCCCATCGGCATCCGGGAACGCCGTCCAGCGCACGAGCACCTTCCGCGCGTCCGGGCCGGGTTCCGGCCGCCAATAGCGGCGCAGCAGGTCCAGGTACTCGTCGAAGAACTCCTTGAGCTCTTCGAGGTTCAGGTAGACCGAACCGCGTGAGAAGACCAGCGCGTCACCCCATTCGCCCAGCTCACCGCGGCGCTCGAGGAAACGCGCCAGCTGTTCGAGGTCTTCGGTGAACGCGGCGCGCTGCGCCTCGTCGAACACGGCGCGCATCTCGTCGTTCTGCTCGCTGTGCCGGGGCCAGCGGATGTCGCGCTGCCGGGCACGCCACCAGCGCTCCTTGCCGTGCGCGAGTTCCGGCGCCTCGTCGACGAAGTCGTACTTCGCCAGTTCCCGCAGGTGGTAGCTGGTCGCACCCGAGCTCTCCCCCAGTTCCTTGGCCAGCTTCGTCGCCGTCGCGGGTCCGCGGCCCAGCGCCTCCATGATCCGGCGGCGCAGCGGGTGCATCACCGCCTTCAGCACGGCGGCGTCGGCGATCTCTTCGGGTGGCGGCGGACCGGTCATGGCACCAAGGTAGCCGTGCAAAGGAGATTGTGCAAAGGTCTCTTTGCACGCGGTTCAGGCCACCCCGAGAAGCGAGCGGGGATTCTGCTGACGATTCGGTGAACTCAGCGTGAAATTGACAACTTCACTACGAAGGTCTTGTGCCGGGCGGACGAAAACTCGACAGGATCGCGGGTTTCTCGTTGCGCCGTCCCCGAAATTCGGTGATATCGGATAGTTTTGCCCGGAGTCGACCTTGCGGGAGAGAACATGCCGAAGCACCGCCCTCGACAGACGGACAAGTTGTCCGCCCGGCACCGGACGGCCTTCGCGCTCGCCGGCGGGGCGCTCGCCGTCCTGCCCGCGGTCACCGCGTCGGCAGGCCCGGACGCCCCGGTCGCCGCGCCGAAATCGGCCGCACCGCAGAACCAGGCCGCGGCCTGGCAACCGCCGGCGGGCACGGTCCCGGAGATCGCCGTCGACGGCAGCCTCCCCCAGCCGCCCACGCCGGACCCGCTGACCGTCCCCGGCCACAGCGGCAACGTCGGCGGCGCGTTCGCGCCGTCGGGCGCGCTCGGCATCCCCGCCAGCATGATGAAGGCGTACAAGAACGCGGCCGACATCCTCGCGAAGGAACTGCCCGGCTGCCACATCGACTGGGCTTTGATCGCCAGCATCGGCCGGATCGAGTCCAATCACGCACGCGGCGGCTACGTCGACGCCAAGGGCAACACCCTCGAACCGATCCTCGGCCCGCAACTCAACGGCGCCGGGCCGTTCGCCGCGATCTCCGACACCGACGGCGGCAAGTACGACGGTGACACGGTGTGGGACCGCGCGGTCGGACCGACGCAGTTCATCCCGTCGACGTGGAAGGGCTACGCCTCCGACGGCAACGGCGACGGCGAGTCGAACCCGAACAACATCTACGACGCGACGCTGGCCTCGGGCCGGTACCTCTGCTCCGGCGGTGTCGACCTGACGTCGGAACAGACCCAGCGCGTGGCCGTGTACCGCTACAACCACTCACTGTCCTATGTGGACACCGTGATCCGCTGGGCGGTCGCCTACCGCGGCGGCGTCGCGACCACGCCGGACAGCCAGGTGCCCGTCGGCGCTCCCGACTCTCCGGACGTCGCCGCCGGCACGCCCGGCGGCGAGGTCCCGGTGCCGACCCTGCCCGGCACTCCCCCGCCCGGTACGACCACGCCGCCGCCGACGTCGCAGCCCGGTACGTCGCTCCCGCCGAGCAGCACCACACCGCCGAGCAGTACTTCGCCCTCGAAGCCGACCAGCACCCCGCCGTCGTCGACACCTCCCTCGTCGACACCGTCTTCGTCGACACCGCCTTCGAGCACGCCTCCGTCCTCGACGACGCCCCCGCCGTCCAGCACGTCCTCGGCTGCGCCGTCCTCGACACCGGCCGGGAACACCGGCGAGACGAGCCCGACCAGCACCACCACTTCACCCACCCCGTGACGCTCGTCAGTGGTAAGGACGGTTAGGGCCAGCCGTGTCTTAGGTACCTACTGGCGCCTGGATGAGCTTGCGCGGGCCGGTCCGTGAAGGCCTCCTTGCCTACCTTGAGGGTAGGGAAGGAGGCCTTCACTACCGCTGGGACCGCCACGCTCGCTTAGTAGGTTCTGCCGGTGCGCGGGTGGCGGTTTCGCGTGTTCGGGCGGACGACTCGCGGCGGAATCGGCCGCGGGTCGTGTCGTCCATCCAGTCACGCGTGTCATCCGCCGGATCACGCGTGTCGTCCGGTCAATCACGTGACATCGCCGACTCAGCGCCCGGAATGGCCTGAACCCGTTCCGCGTTACCGCTTCTCGTAGCCACCAACCGAGAGAAGCGAGACACGGATGTCGTCTTTCGTCATGACCGCCGAAGAACGGGAAGCCTTCCTGAGCGAGGTCCACATCGGGGTCTTGGCCGTGGAACGGGAGGGCCGGGCGCCGCTGGCCGTGCCGGTCTGGTACGACTACGAGCCAGGCGGAGAGCTCCTGATCTGGATGGACGGCGGCTCGGTCAAGGACAAGGCGATCAAGAAGGCGGGCAGGCTCAGCCTGGTCGCGCAGACGGAGACCTTCCCCTACAAGTACGTGACGGCCGAGGGTCCGGTCATCGCGAACGACACGCCGCCGACCAGGGAGCAGGCGCTGAAGATCGCGCACCGCTACCTGCCCGGCGACGAGGGCACCAAGTACGTCGACGGCGCGCTCAGCGACAACTCCGTGCTGGTCCGCGTCCGGCCGGAGAAGTGGCTGAGCAACGACCAGAGCAAGGCCTGACCGCATGACGGTGTCCCGGCGGGCCGGCCGCCGGGACACCGTCATCAGCCCGCGATCGGTTCGAACTCGACGACGCTGTCGAGTGCCTTGCCCATCGCGGCGTTCCCTTCGCGTTCGATCATGATCTCCACCAGCACCGGTCGCGACGTCCGCTCGGCCTCCTTGCGCGCCCATTCCAGCGAAGCCCGGATATCGCCAGGCTCGGTGACACGGGTGCCGGAGCAGCCGTAGGCCTCCATGACCTTCACGTTGTCCGTGCCGATCTTGTCGTAGTGGATGTCGACCTCGAAGTTCATCTCGTAGCCGGTCTCGGCCTGCCGGATGAGCCCGAGGTACTCGTTGTTCAGCATGATCAGCACGAACCCGACGTCGTACTGCGCGGCGACCGCCAGCTCCTCCACCAGGAATTGGAACGAGTAGTCCCCGACGACGCCGACGACCTCGGCCTCCGGTTTCGCCTTCTTGACCCCGATCGCCGCCGGGATCTCCCAGCCGAGCGGCCCCGCCTGGCCGCACACCTGGTAGTGCCGCGGCTTGTGCGCGCGCTGGAACTGCCCGGACCAGATCTGGTAGAGCCCGATCGCGGTGACGAAGTAGGCGTCCTCGCCGTAGAACTCGTTGATCTCCTTGAACACCCGGGGCGCCTTGATCGGTGTGTCCTCGAAGTCTTCGCGCCGGGGCAGGCTCCCCTTGAGCTCGCCGATCCGCTGTGGCCACGCGCGATCCCGCACCGGCGAACGCTTCGACGCCGCCTCGATCAGCGCGTCCAGGAAGGCGCCCGTGTCCGACACGATGCCGAGATCCGGTCCGAACACCTTGCCCAGTTGCGTCGGCTCGATGTCGACGTGGATGAACTTCCGGTTCCCGCGGTAGACGTCGAGGTCACCGGTGTGCCGATCGCCGAACCGCGCGCCCAGCGCCAGCACCAGATCCGCTTCGAGGAAGGCCGCGTTCGCCCAGCGTTGCGAGGTCTGGATACCCGCCATGCCGGCGAACAGTTCGTGGTCCTCGGGAAAGGTCCCCTTGCCCATCAACGTCACGCCGACCGGGACGCCGAGCAGCTCGGCCGCGGTCCGCAGCCGGTCGCTCGCGTCGCCGAGCACCACGCCGCCACCGGCGAGGATCAGTGGCCGTTCGGCGGCCAGCAGCAGATCCAGCGCGCGCTGGACCCTGGCCGGTGACGGCGTCGCCCTGGTGACCGGCAGCGGCGAGTCGATACTGGAGTCCCACTCGATCTCCTGCCGCTGGACGTCGATCGGCAGATCGATCAGCACCGGCCCCGGACGGCCGGACCGCGCGATCCGGAACGCCTCCCGGAACACCCACGGCAGCTGGGCCGCCTCCTTGACCTGCACGGCCCATTTCGTCACCGGTTTGGCGATCTCGACGATGTCGACGGCCTGGAACGCCTCGGTGTGCAGCTTCCGCGAGTCGGCCTGCCCGGTGATGCACAGGATCGGGATCGAGTCGGCCTGCGCGGTGTAGAGGCCGGTGATCATGTTCGTCCCGGCGGGCCCGGAGGTGCCGATCGCGACGCCGACGTTGCCGGTGGTCCTCGCCCAGCCGTCGGCCATATGGGTCGCGCCCTCTTCGTGGCGCACGATCAGGTGCTCGATACCGCTGTCCTGCATCGCGTGGTACAGCGGGAGGATCGCGGCGCCGGGGCAGCCGAACGCGGTGTCGACGCCCTCACTGACCAGAACGTCGACGACGGCCTGCATGGCGGGGATTCTGGGCATGCGTCACTCCTTGTTTTCCGCGCCGGACAGCGTTTCGACGACCTTCAGCAGCGCGGAGTGATCGAGCGAGCCGTGGCCCATCGCCCGTCCGGCGGCGACGAGCTGGGCGACCAGCCCGGTGAGCGGCAGCGCGACCTCGGACTGCCTGGCGGCGGCGAGCGCGATGCCCATGTCCTTGTGGTGCAGGTCGATCCGGAAGCCCGGCGCGAATTCCCGCGCCACCATGGACTTCCGCTTGAGTTCGAGAATCCGGCTGCCCGCGAGGCCGCCCGCGAGGACGTCCAGCCCGACACCGGCGTCCACGCCGGAGGCTTCGAGCAGCACGATGGCCTCGGCGATCAGCCCGTAGGTGCCGCCGACCACCAGCTGGTTCGCGGCCTTGACGACCTGGCCGGCGCCGTGCGGCCCGACGTGGACGATCGTCTTGCCGACCGACTCCAGGATCGGGAGCGCCGCGGTGAAGTCCTCGCCATCGCCACCGACCATAATGGACAGTGATGCCTGCTCGGCTCCGGCCTGGCCACCGGAAACGGGCGCGTCCAGCACCCGGATCTCCCGTTCCGCCGCCCGCTCGGCCACCTCGACGGAGGTCTCCGGCCGGATGGTGCTCATGTCGATCAGCAGGGTGCCCGGTTTCGCCGACTCCAGCACCCCGCCCGCCGCGAGCACGACGGTCTCGACCTGAGGATGGTTCGGCAGCATGGTGATGACGACCTCCGCGCCCGCCACCGCGTCCGTCACCCCGTTCGCGGCCCGGCCGCCCGCGGCTTCCAGCCTCGCGAGCGCGTCGGCGTTCGTGTCGAACCCGCTCACCTCGTGGCCGGCGGCGACAAGATGTCCCGCCATCGGCCCGCCCATGATGCCCAGGCCGATGAATCCCAGCTTGGTCATGCCAGTCCCCTTCGTTCGAAAGGCAGCCACGACAGCGAATCCGCGCTCGGCCCGTCGGGCTTGTACTCCACGCCGACCTGCCCGCGGTATCCCGCCGTCTGCAGCTTTTCCAGGTATCCCTCGATGTCCAGCGTTCCGGTACCCGGCTGGTGACGCCCTGGGGAATCGGCGATCTGCACATGGCCGATCCGTCCGGTGTGGACGGTCGTGACCGTGTCGAGGTCGTCACCGTTGACCGCCAGGTGGTACAGGTCGGCCAGCAGCTTCACGTTGTCCCGCCCGAGTTCGTCGAGCACCTTCAGTACGTCGTCCGCGGTTTTGAGCAGGTACTTCTCCGCCCCAGACAACGGCTCCAGGACGATCTCCGCGCCGATGCGCGCGGCCGCGTCCGACGCGAGCGCCAGATTCGACAGGCCGAGCTTGTCCTGCCCGGCCGGATCCGCGCCGTCGATCCGGTTGCCGTAGAGCGCGTTGAACCGCCGGCAGCCGAGCCGCTCGCCCAGGTCGATCGCCGAAGCGATACCGCGGGCGAACTCGTCCTCGCGGCCGGGCCAGGTGACCAGGCCGCGATCGCCGCCCGCCATGTCACCGGGGAAGAAGTTCAGCCCGGTCACCGCGACGCCCGCCCGCTCGACCGACGCCACGAAGGCGTCGACCTCGGCGGCGTCCGGCACCGGCGTCTCGAACGGCCACCAGTACTCGACCGCGGTGAAACCCGCCGCGCGCGCCGCCTCCGCACGGTCGAGCAGCGGCAGCTCGGTGAAGACCAGCGACAGGTTCAGCACGTACGGCAGCGCATGACGCGAACCGGCAAGATCAGCCATCGAAACCTCTGCAATTTCGCTCTGCGGAAACTTTCTTTCGTATATCGAGAATAGCTTGCTGGCCTGCCCTCGGTCAACGGGCGGTATACCGGCAGAGGGACGTCGAGCGCGGGTGGCCGTTCGGTACAGGTGGTCGTGAGTGGCGATTCGGGTTCTAACCCGAATCGCCACTCACGACCCACTCGACCATCACCGGCAAGCGTTCGCCGGTTCGAGGGTGTCGCCGTAACAGAACGTCGGGATGTTCTTGCCCGCCGCCGCGCAGGCGTCGAGAATCGTCGATCCTTCGGGAACGCGGACGATCTCGCCGTCCACAGTGAACTCGACGAGCCGTCGCGGGAGTCCTATTTCGACGATGGTCATGACTGCCCCTCCGGCGCGCCCAGCCGGTCGATCGCCGACTCGATGGCGTTCCAGGCGGTCTGGGCCGGCCCGCAGATGGACGAATCACGCATCACCTGGCCGACTTCGCGCAGCAGCGCGAGATCGTCCCCGCCGGTGCCGAGCCCGCGGCCGCCGACGATCCGGTGCAACGCCTCCTCCTGCCGCACGGTCACGATCCGGCGCGGCACGCACTGCCCGCCGCGCGGGCGTCCTCCATGGTCAACGGCAGGGCGGTCTCGTCCGGGCGCACGAAACCACCCACCGCGCCGCCGAGCAGGATCGCCCGGAGCTCCCGCCCCTCGGGCCAGGTCGAGCAGTTCACCGAGCGCCGTCCCGACGGCACCTCGTACACGCCAGGACGCCGGACAGGCAGAACAGTTTCGGCCCGGACGAACGCTCCGTCCCGATACGGCGGTAGGCGTCGAAACCCTCGGTGAGGATCAGCGGGACGTTGACCAGGGTCTCGACGTTGTTCACCACCGTCGGCTTGCCGAACAACCCCGTCTCCACCGGGAACGGCGGTTTGGTCCTCGGCTCGCCGCGGAAGCCTTCGATCGAGTTGAAGATCGCCGTTTCCTCGCCCTGGAATCCGCGTTCGCGGGCGATGTCGATGGCGTTGCGCGGCACCTTCAGCGCGCGTGGATACTCACCGCGCGGGTAGACGTATCCCTTCCGCGCCCCGATGGCGAACGCGGCGATCGCTGGTCCTCCGTCGCTCCCACCGTGACAAGGTACGGCGGCCAAACTGGCGGCCATGGGCACTGCGGTGCATCGGCACAAGGGGCTATGGATCGTGCCGTTCGCACCGGGCTTCAACGCACGGAAGATCGGTGGCAGGCGAGTGGTCGACCGGAGAGCGGTGAAACGCTGCGGCGCCAGCACACGGCCGCGATCACCTCGTCTCCGGACGCTTTCGGTCTGATCAGCTGGAACGAGTTCAGCGAGAACTCCCACGTCGAGCCCAGCGTCCGGGATGGCGACCGCTACCTGACCGTACTGCGAGACATCACAGGCACACCCGCGCCACGCCTGAGCCCACTGGCGGAAGACTCCAGCGGCACGGGCGCTTCAGGCAGGTCCCCGACCGGGCCGGTCGTGGCGGGCGGAACGATCCTGCTGCTCTGCGTCCTGCTCGTCCTGACGATCCGGCGACGGCACCGACCCGAGCGATCATTTCAGATCTGCTGAACCAGCACTGAACCTGAAGCGGTCAAGCCGCTCGACGTTCCCTGCCCGGAAATCGACTGGCCGATTTCCGTACATCTCCACGGTCATCTTGATCTGCGAAAAATACATGTCGCACGCAGCAGCACAAGCACGACCATATGCTCGAGCCCACGACACGTTCGCCCGGTCAGCCAACGAATTTCAGGCTGAGGACGCTGGAGGTGCCGGTTCGTTGAAGAGCAACCCCATAGATCTGGCCGTGTTCACCGGCACGCTGCTGGGCAGCGGCTTTTTGCTGGTGTCGGGCGCCCCACCGGGCACACTTCGAAGGCACAGCCGACTGCCTTTCGCAGCGCCTCATGACTGAGTTCGGGCAGGGGTACGCCGTCGAGCAGTACCTGTCCTCGCTCCGGGTCGCGCAATCTCGCCGCCAGCGCGGCCAGCACGGATTTACCCGCGCCGGACCGACCTGCCTCCGGGAACGACCAGATCGATGCCCGCCAACAGCGTCCTATCCCCGGCGAACGCACTCACGCCCCGGAATTCCACCTTCCCAGGGCCGTCGAGCAGAGTGCGCCCGCCGTATTCGATGGGGACGGCAAGGACTTCACCCGTCCGCGCGGCACCGGCGCGGGCCCTTGCGAACCGGCCGAACACCCTGAGGCCGCCGAGACCGCCCCCATGACCGCGCACAGAACATTCTTGCATTCTGATGTCAGGTTGCCGACGAAGGAGTTCGCAATGTCTCTGTCGCGTCGAACACTGCTCGGCTCAGCCCTCGCCGCACCCGCTTTCGGCTTGCTGCCCGACACAGCCCAGACCGCCTATCCCCTCGGTGACGTCGTCGGCAAGGTTACTGTCGGCTATCAGGGTTGGTTCGCCTGCCGGGGTGATCACTCTCCCATCAATGGCTGGTGGCATTGGAGCGACGACTGGAGTCGACCGCCATCTCCATCCCTCAGTTCGGTCAAGTCGTGGCCCGACGTGCGCAACTACATCAACACCTATCAGACCGCGTTCCCGAACCTGGGCGATGGCCGGCCCGCCACGCTGTTCTCCAACTATGACAGCCAAACCGTGGATATCCACTTCCAATGGATGCGTGAAAACGGCTGCGACACGGCGGCTCTCCAACGCTTCAACCCGACCGGGGGTGAAGGCCCCATCCGGGATGCCGTCACCGCGCACGTACGGGCGGCCGCCGAGACCACCGGTCGAATGTTCTACATCATGTATGACGTGACCAACTGGACGAACATGCAGTCGGAGATCAAGACCGACTGGCTGACGAAGATGTCGGCCTACACCTCGTCCTCAGCTTACGCGCATCAGAACGACAAGCCGGTCGTCGGCATCTGGGGATTCGGGTTCAACGATCCCGCCCGCCCGTGGGGACCTGAACCCTGCCAGGACGTCGTGAACTGGTTCAAGGCGCGAGGCTGCTACGTGATGGGCGGTGTACCGACACACTGGCGCACCGAGATCGAGGATTCCCGGCCCGGTTTCGGCGGTGTCTACCGGTCGTTCGACATGCTGTCGCCGTGGATGGTCGGCCGGATCGCCACAGTCGCCGATTCGGACCGTTTCCACACCGCCGTGAACGTGCCTGACAAGGCCGAATGCGATGCCCACGGCATCGACTACCAGCCGTGTGTGCTGCCCGGCGATCTCAATCAGCGCCAGCGCGTACACGGTGACTTCATGTGGCGCCAGTTCTACAACATGGTCCGGCTCGGAGCGCAAGGCATCTACATCTCGATGTTCGACGAGTACAACGAGGGCAACCAAATCGCCAAGACCGCGGAGACTTCGGCTGACGTTCCCGCGGGTTCGGGTTATCTCGCTCTCGACGAAGACGGGACTCGCTGCTCCGCCGACTACTACCTGCGGCTCACCGCGGACGGCGGCCGCATGCTCAAGGGACAACTCCCCTTGAGCCCCACCAGGCCGACACTTCCGACGGCCGAGTCGCAATCGTCGTTCGGCCCGGCGTAGATCAGCATCGCCGGCACTACCCTCCGCCCGGTTTGTTCGCCGCTACACGGCGCGCGCCTTGTCTCGGAGAGCACGGCGCAAGGCTTTCAAGGTCAAGTTTCAGACCTTGAAGCATGGCCGCATCGCGCCATCGACCATCAGAGAACATCGCGATCTTCACGATTCCACAAACATCCCCAGCCCCGGCGGGTTTCTGCACCACCAGCAGAGCCGCCGGAGAGCTCATCGTTGCTGGAGAGGGAGTCGGTGCCAGGGCAGTCTGCGCGACTTGTGCGCCTCCCGTACCGCGAAGAAAGCCCAGAACAGGAGTGATCCCACACAGAAGGCGGCGAACAGCCAGAACGACCGTAGGACATCCCCCCACGTCGTCCCGCTCCGCCAGTGGATGAGCACCACGGTGAACAGGATTAAGACCGTCGCATACACGGCCAGCCAGATGCGGCGGTTCCACTGGCGCAGGATCGCGCCGTGTAGGAACCGCACCGGCACCAGGCCGATGACCAACGTTTCCAGGCTCAGCACAACGATCTGCGACAGCAGGGTTCGAGCGCGACCAGCGCCGCGGGTGCACCCGGCTTCTCGGCGGCGGCCCTGACGCCGAACTGCCAGAACAGCCACGCGCACGCGGCAAGTGCCACCAGCACGACCACACCACGCAGCACTGCCTCCGCCTTCACCCGGACGTGCCGGGTACCTCGGGCGCGCACGATGGTGTATCCCAGAAGCAGTCCATACACGTAACCCGGTTGAAATGAAAAGAATCGCGACACCGCCGCGCAGACAATGGCGATCACGAGAGCCATACCGATGACCCGCAGCCGGGCCGCGTCGCCGCCGAAGGCGCTCCGCAGCCGCTGCTCGATCGCATACTCGTAGGCCAGCACCACGAACGGAATCGCGATGAAATAGCCGAACGCGACGGGGGCGAACTGCCGCGGCGACGTGACGTTCACCTGGACCGTGGTCATCAGGAGCGCTGCGACTCCCGCGAAGGCGACCACGACCGGCCACGAGGTTGCGCGCGCCGGGCGTTCCTTCGGCAGGAACGGCAGCCATCGACGGATGGCGCTCTCGTTCTCACGGTAGGTGGTGTTGAACAGCTCACGATACCGCCTCGCAGCAAAGCTGCGCAGGCGGGAATGAATGGCAACCTGCGCGAGCGCCCGGACAGGCTCCTGCGGCATGCACGGCAGGAGCCACTCTGACCATCGAAACCAGGGGACACTTTCGAGATGCACATCGATCGAGGGCAGACCGCTGATCATGCACGCCGGAAGTCTCGCTCGACCGCGACATGACCCTCGAATAGCCAGAACGCGCCAAGCCGGCCAGCACGAACACAGGCGAGGCGTCAGTGACAGGCCCTACTCGAAACTTCGAGGACGCGTCGGAGGTCGGTGGCGGGGCCGTCAGCCGGGCATGACTTCGATCGAGATCGCGGCGCGCACTCGCTTCTCCAGTTCATCCAGATCGTCGGGCGTGGCCGCGTCGATGAAGAAGCTGACGGACCGATCGTCGGAACTGGCCAGTGGCACCAGTTTCGCTCCCCGTGGCTGGTGTACCAGGACCGCACGCAGGGTCGGGCCGTCGTCCGGGGTACCGGGCAGGATGTCCGGCCACACGCCGCTGGCGCCGATCCACACGGGTTCGACATCCGGCCATTCGACGGTGACGTCGGCCAGTTTCCCCGGCACATGCTCGAGGTAGACCTGCCGGGCGTAGCGGGTCGGCCGCGGATACGAGGCACGCTCGCCGAGAGCGATGCGAATGATCTCCGGTTCCAGCGGGGCGCCGGTGGCCAGGTGATAGAGCACCAGAAGACCGTCACCGGGAGTCCGGCCGGCGATCTCCATCAACCGGGGCACCCCGTCCTCCCCGACGCGCCATTCGGAGTGCGCGATGCCGTCGGCAAATGCCAGGGCGCCGAGCAGCGCGCGGTTCGCGTCGAGGACGGTATCGCGGACGCTGTCGTCGGCGGTGGGAACGCTGTGCGCGAGTTCGACGAATGTCCGGGCGTGCGAGTCGGTGGTTTCCTTGCCGGTGACCGAGGCGAAGATTGTTTCTCCTCGCTGCACGAGGCTTTCCACCGAGTACTCCGGGCCGTCGACCTTTTCTTCGACCAGGACGACCTCATGGCCGGGATAGCCACTGAGGCGGCGGCGCAGCTCCTCTTCACCGTGCACGGTCTCGACCCCGGAGCTGGACGCGCGACCCGCTGGTTTGACCACCGCCGGGTAGGTGACGCCAGACAGATCCGCGGTTTCCCGGTCTCCCGCGGGGATGGTCAGTGACGCCGGGCCGAGCTCCGGGGCATACCAGCGTTGCAGGAACTTGCTGCGGCAGGCGCGGCTGGCGCGCAGGCCGGGTGACGGGACGCCCAGCGCGTCACAGAGCAGGCCGGTCGGCTCGGCCAGATAGTCCCCGACGGCGTAGGCGCCCACGATGTCGTACGTGGTCCGCCACACGGTGGCCTGTGCGATCGCCCCCGCGAGAAAGGCGCCCTGCACGGTGAAATCGCCCGAAACGTAGCCGATTTCGGTGATCTGCGAAGCAGGGTTGTCCGGGTCGCCGATCGCGGCGGCCGCCTGCTCGCGGTAGGACTCGGCGGTGATCACCAGGACCCGCAGGTCGCGTCGGGTCACCTCGTCGAGATACAGCGGGTTGCGCCGGATCACCGGGAACGAGCCGGTGAGGATGACGGCGCCGGGCTTACCGGTCCGCTGGGTCATGCTGCCTCCTCTGGTCGGTCTCAGCTGTCGGTGCCGGCGATGCGGATCGGAAGGCCCCAGGAGGCGAGTTTCTCGATCCACTGCCCGGCGGTGGCCGGGTCGGGGGCGCCCTGGACGAGCCCTGCCGGCAGAGCTCCGTCGAGCAGTTCTCCGATGCCGAGGGCGAGCGGCACGGATACGCACCGGGCCATGGCGCTGGCGCCGGGCTCACCGATGAGGTCCAGCGAATACCGGCCGGCCCAGGTGCGTCCGTCCTCGCCGCGGACGGACAGTTCGACCGCGAGCACCACCCGGTCCCTGTCTTCCGCGCGTGTCGGGTAGCGGGTGGCAAGTTCCTCCGCGAGTTCGGTGATCCGGTCGGCGTCGCCCTCGCGCAGCTCGGCGAACACCTTCTCCCAGGCGTCGAGCCAGCCGTTCAGGCGGAGGGTTCCGCGTACGAAGGTGTCCAGCCGCCAGCTCTCCGGTATCCCGTACTGGCGGATGTAAGGCAGGCTGTCCCGATTCGGGTACACCTCGAATCTTTCCCCGTCGAGATCGAGCGGCCGCGCTACCTCCCACGGCTGGTTCGCGATGTGCTTGTCGCCCGCCTCGACGTAGTGCGCCGGGGTGAGCAGGGCGGTCAGCACACCGCGGGGTGCCCAGCTGAACCGGTACCGGAACTCGTTGGGCTCGGCGGGCACTCCGCCGCAGTAGGAGGTGAACGCGGCGGTGGCCGTCGTGTCCGGCCCCAGCGCCCGCGCCGCCCGCTCGACCAGGACGTCGGCGAAGAGGTGGTCGATTCCGGGATCCAGCCCGATTTCGGTGAGCACCGTGAGCCCGGCCGCGGCCGCCTTCCCGGCACCGTTGCGGATCTCGTCCGAGGCGTAGCTGCTGCAGGCGAAGTGCGCGCCGTTGTCCAGGCAGAGACGCAGCAGCCGCGGATGTTCGGTGCCCGGCAGCATCGAGACGACGACGTCTCCTTCGGTGACCTCCGCGGCCAGTGCTTCCGGGGTGAAGCGCCGAGGTTCGCCTTGCGCTCCGAGACGAGCGAGGCAGGCGGCCGCTTTGGCTTCGGTGCGGCCCCAGAGCAATACGCGTGCTCGCTCGGCGAGGGCGGTGAGACCGGGCCCGGTGGACAGGCCGGTGCCGATCCAGTGCACGGTCGGGGTGTCAGGCATGGTCTTCCTTCCGATGGAGGGCGTGGGAGGCGCAGGCGGCGGTGAACGCGGCTTCGGCGCGGCGCCAGACGCCGGAATCGCCGAGGACGGCCAGATGCGGCGCCAGGTCCGCGGCGAAGTCCACGGTCGCTTCACGGGGAAGCAGTGACGGCAGGTTGTCGATCGCGATCACGTCGAGTCCGTCCAGCGGGAGCGCCGGGTCCTGCCAGGTTGTGGTCCGGTCGTAGATCGGCAGGGCGTGGCATGGCGATCCGACATCGCAGGTGACGTCGGCGACCACGGACAGCCGCCGGGGGCGCCGGAGCGTCTCGGCGGTCAGGAACGGGGAGATCGGCCCTGTGGCGAGGACCGCGTTGACGAGGACGTCGTGGTCGAGCAAGGCTGCGACGTCGAGGTTTTCGGTCTCCGCGAGATCCCACCGAGTCACTTCCGCGCCCGCCGCGACGAGCGCGTCCCCGGCCCCGCTCCCGCATCGGCCGAGGGCGCCGATGACCAAGGCCCGCAAGGGTTCCTCATCCGCGGCCAGAGCCTTGTCGAGGTTTCCGCGGGTGGTCGGCGTCAAGGGTTCGACCAGGTCACCGCGGTGACGCAGGACGGCGAGCGCGGCGCCGACGTAGCCTGCCCAGTACCCGAAAGCGGCGACCCGGCGACCTCGCTCGTCGACGAGGCTTTCCAGATCCAGCAGCGTTCCGCCGCCCTCGGCGAATCTGCGCAGCAGGTTCGCGGCTCCCGGCTGGTTCTTGTAGGCGTGCCCGAAGAAGACGTGCCGGTGCCGCAAGAGGTCTGGCCGGTCGGGCAGTTCCTTCAGGCCCACCACGTGCACGTCTTCCGGGGCGTCCGGCCAGCTCCCCGGCGGGACCAGCGCGCAGCCCACCGCCGCGTACTCCTCGTCGCCGAACACGCGCCGCGATGAGCGCTCCACGCTGACGGCGACGCCCTCGCGGAGCAGCTTCCCGGCTGTTTGCGGAGACAGCGGCGCGCGCCGCTCGGTCGGCCGGGACTCTTCGCGCATCAGCAACGTCAACTCGGTCACAACACCAGCTCCGCACTGTCGTCTTCGGTGGATGCGGCCACCGCGACGTCACGAAGCAACGGCTGTTCGAGGAAGTAGGCGAAGGAGGCGTATCCACGCCAGATCCGGCGCCACTCCCCCGCCACAGCTGCTTCGCCGCTGGTGCGCCGCACCCGGTCCAGGTAAGCGACGATGATGTCGGCGGCCTGTTTGGCATGCCCGGCGGAGAAGTTGTCGATGGTCAGGTGCGCCTGCTCGTAGCAGTCGTCGAAACCGTGGTGACGCAGCTTCTGGATCTCGTGCAGCCGCATCTCGCCGGAGCCGAACATCTCGATCGCCAGGTTGTAGCCGAGGATCTCGTTGTAGAACCGGTCGGGGAACAGGCACATCGACAGCTGCTGCAACGCGAAGCCGTACATGTCGTCGGGCAGTTCGTCCTGGTCGGCGAACTCCTCGGTGCGGATGTGCGGCAGGTCCCGGCCCTGGCTGACCATCGCGCGGCGGGTCAGGGTGAGGTGGTTCTTGCGCAGGTCCCCGTTGCCCATCTCGTCGGCGTGGATGCGGAACAGCATGCCGTCGCTTTCGCGTTCCCGGCGGCCCAGCCTGCCGACGCGGTGCAGCCAGGCGCCGTCGATCAGGTAGGTCAGCTGGTAGGTGCTCTGCCGGAACAGGACTTCGTCCACGTCCGGGACCTCGCGCAGTGGCTCGTACGGGTCCACCAGCTTCTCCCAGTAGATCTTCTCCGCGCGCGCGTAGAGCGCGTCGGCGTCGTACTCGAAGAAACTCGCGTCGGTGTAGCGGCCGCCCGCGCCGTGTTCGAACAGCACCTGCGCGTCGGCGAAACAGCGCTCCGCGCGCTCGATGGCCACCGGCATCGTGCTGGCGTGGTTCTCGATGTTGACCAGCCGATGGAAAAGGTCGCGGTCGTCGGCGGGCGGCGAGTCGTCGAACACCACGTCGCCGGGTGCGGCTTCGGCGAACGCGGCCGACCAGCGGGCGGCGAGTTCGTCGCCGACCGTGTTGAGGCGCACGGTGATCGGCGGCCGGTCACCTTTGTGCACGGTGGCGGCCCATTCGGCGAGCACCGCGGCTTCGGCCTCGTCGAAGATGCCGAACATCGGCCCGCCGAACCGGGTCGCGGCGAGGAACCAGCAGTCGCCGTCGTCGCGCTCCACCAGATACGGCGAGTCCCGGAATTCGGTGAGGAACGCGGCGAGTAAGCCGGGGTCCGTGTCGCCGGCGGCGCGGCCGAATCCGGCGAACACGTCCACCAGGTGCCGGTCGCCCAGCGAGACCCGGCCGTGCTGGCGGCCGGCCAGCGGCGCGTGCCGGGAGATCACCTCGGCGACCCGCGACTCCAGCGTCTGGGTACGGCGGAACTCGGCGAGTTCGGTGAGCAACCGCACGTGCTCGCGTTCGCACGACAGTGTCAGCGCGACGGCGGCCAGCACCCGCTCGCGGTCTTCCGGGCTCGCTTGGGCGGCGTATTCGCCGAGCAGGTCGTCGAGATCGTCCGCCGGGATCGGTGGCGGGGTGCCCAGCAGCAGATCGTCGACACCCAGCCGGTGGAAGGCGTGGTGCAGGCCGACGACCTCGGGCAGGAAATTGCCCGGCAGCACCGCGAGCGACAGCGGGAGGCAGGCGAGCAGGATCGTCGCGGGGCGGGCACCAGCACGGTCGAGGAAATCGGCGGCGGCGACGTCCGGCAGCGCCGCCCCCTCGTCTTCCAGCGCCCGCGCCCGGCGGTGCTGCGCGGATGCGAGCGGCTCGCCGCCTCCCGCCAGGTCGAAGTGATGGGCGAACAAGCGGTTCACCACGACGGCGGGCTGGGTGGCGGGCTGGGAGACCGCGTCGAGCCAGCAGCCGTCGAGCAGGGCGATCACCCCGCGCTGTCGGAGCAGCTCGGCACGGATCCCCGGCTCGGTCGTGGAGAGGGATTCCAGCGCGGGCCCCAGATCGGCTCGAGCCTGCACGATCAGCTCACCGGCGGCGCCGGGCAGATCGTCGACCGGTTCGCGCGAGTGGCCGAGGAAGGCGTGCAGGAGACGGCGGGCGAGGAGCAGAGTAGCTTCGGATTCGCGTTGCTGGAGAAGCGTGCGGAACATCTCGCGCGGGCCGGCGGCGATGATCGCGTCGACGGCGCCGTCGGTGCCGGGCGTGAAGTGGAACGGCCGGCAGGGCAGGGAAGTCGTGGTGTCGTCGGGGACGAGAGTCGGCTCAACGGCCATCGATCGCTCCTTCCGGTGTGCGGACCAGGATCCCGATCCGGGAGCCGGGCACGCTGGAGGCCAGCAGGTAGTGCCCGCCGGGGCGGACGCGGCCCGCCGTTTCGCGGTCGGCGAGATTGATCAGCGGGTCGGCGGCGAAGCAGTGCCCGACGCGGCTGATGTTCGTCGTGTCGAGCTGGCCGGGGCCGAAACCGGCCTGCCGTTCCTTCATCACCAGCAGCGGAAGGTAGATGTTGCTGTGCAGCAAGGCATCCAGCTCACCGACGTCGATTCCCCGGGTACCGAGGAGTTGCTCGTTGACCTGTTTGGCGAGGTCGGAGCTGATCTCGGACGACCAGTCCAGCGACGCCGTCTCCTGGGCGGACGAGCAGCCGAGGACTTCGTAGGCGCCGCCGTCGGCGTCGACGAGGCAGGCGGCGCCACCGTCGCTGAACAGCGCGTAACCGGTGATCCTCGTGTCTTCGTCGAACACCCGGTCCGCCGTGACGACGAGGACGCGCCGGAACCGCCCGGCGGCGACCAGTGCGGTCGCGACGTCCAGACCGGACAGCAGGTTGACACACCGGCCCATGCTCGTGCCGTAGACGGGGATGTCACCGAGACCGAGCCGGGTCAGCACCCCCCGGATGAAGGTGCCGTGTCCTTCCGGCGGTCCCGGCAGGTAGGTCGAGCAGAGCACCAGGGCCTCGACCGTTCCCGGGTCGGTCCCGCCGGCGCGCAGTGTTTCCGTGGCCGCGTCCACGGCGAGGTCGTCGAGTCCGCGTTCGGTGCGGAACACGCTTCCCCAGCCCCACAAGGCGGGTTCGAGGGCGAGCCCGTACTGCTCGGCCTTGGTCTCCAGGCCGGGCAGGTCCGCGTGGTCGATCTCCTGCTCTCCGAGGACGTAGCGAGGTTCGCCGAGGTAGACCGGCATCAGATCACCTCCACGTGTGTCACGGATTCGGCGTGCGCGTTCAGCACCGACACGACCGGGCCCGGGTCGGGATCGAAGTAGAAGTGACCACCGGGGACGCGGACGTGCTCCGGCGGCTCGGCGCATTCGATGTCCCACGGGGCGATCTGCGCGGAGCCGACATGCGGATCCTCGGTGCCGACGATGATCGAGACACCGATCTCCAACGGTGGTGCCGTCCGGTAGCGATAGCCCACGGCCAGGTCGAAATCGGCTTTGAGGCCGGGAAGCAGCAGGGCCAGGACGTCCTCGTCCGCGACGACGTCGGGTGGGAACTGGCCGAAGAACACCAGCGCCTCGGCGAATTCGGCGCCGTCCAGCCCGGCGATGCCGCGCACCCGCTCCGAAGGCAGCAACGAGGGGGCGGAGATGCCGGACGCGGTCAGATGACCGACGGCGGGAACATCCCGTAGCCTGCGGGCGACCTCGAAGGCCAGCAACCCGCCGAAACTGTGGCCGAACAGCTGCGCAGGGCGCGGATCGCGGTCGACCTCATGGGCGATCGCCTCGGCGATCCGGTCGGCGAGTTCGTCGAACACGGGGAGCGGTTCGTGCGCGCGGTGCGCCTTGCCCGGGGGGCAGACCGCGACGACGTCGGCGTGGCCGTCGAGCAGCGGCTGCCAGTCGAGGTAGGTACGCGGGTCTCCGCCGGCGTAGGGGAAACAGAAGACCCTGGCGGGGCGATCACCGCCGCGGGTGAGGAACCAGTCGGGCACCGGGTGTCTCCTCTCGGGTCACAGCGCGAAGGATTCGGTGGACGAGGCGGCCGGGTCGCCGGGGCGCACGTGCAGTTCCCCGCGATCCGGGCGGAGCACCACCGCGGCGACGGTCCGGTCGCGGCGGATGTCACCGTCACCCGCGACGCGCAACGGTTCGCGGGCCAGCAACGCGAAATGGTCCTCTGTGGACGCTCGCGCCGGCAGTCCGGCGAGCCGATCGACGCAGGTTTCGAGCCGTCGGACGGAGAAGTTGCGCGCGAAGACGGTCAGCTCGTCCCGCGGGACGAGGTCCGGATGCAGGAAATGGTTGGTGTGCGCCACTTCCGTTCCTTCGCTCACCCGAACGTCGTCGTCGGCGATCTCCACCCACGCGGTCGTTTCCCTGTCGCACAGGGTCAGCGACCGTGAGCTGGCGAGCCGCAGATCACGCACCGCGTCAACGGCTTCGGTGACACTGTCGCAGGTGTCGAGCAGATGCCGGATCGCGAGGTAGGGCGACGGCCCGTGCCGCCATTTCCCCGCCAGCACCAGGTTCAGCCCGACTGCGAGCCCGGCGCTGTTGACCCCGAGATAGCCGAGCAGGCCGCCGAAACTGAGCACCAGCGACCGCCGCGGTCCCGCCCGGACGTCGAGTACCGCGATGTGGTCGTCGAGATCGCCGTTGAGGTCGACCGTCTGCGCGAGCACCGGTTCGGATCCTGTCCGGGCGTACGTCGTGCAGTCGCCCATCGTCGGCAGTTTCCGGTAGCCGAGCACCTCACGGCGCATCTGCAGCAGCACCGCTTCGTCGTGGGAGATGCCGGCGCCGTCGGCCAGGCCGCGGATCTCCTCTCCCAGGTCCGGGAGCTGAGCGTCGATCGCGCGGGCGTACTCGGTGAGGTCGGGACGTAACGCGTCGAGGTCCAATGGATCGGGTGAAAGCGCGTTGAGCCGGGCGAACCGGTCGCCGAGGAACGCCCGCAGTTCCCTCCTCAGTGCCTCGCCGTGGGCGCGGCCGCGGGTGCGGGGGTCACCGTGGGCACGGACCAAAGGGACGGTCACGAGCCACGCTCCTTGCCCTTCTTCCCCGCCAGCAGGGTGGCCGCCACCTCGGGCCATTCGGCGCGCAGGACGCTGTAGTAGACGGCGTCGCGGCGCCGATTGCCCGGCATGGGGTTGAAGCTGCGCAGGATGCCTTCCTCGACCGCGCCGATGTTGCGCAGCCCCTGGCGGGCCTGTTTGTTCAGCGCGTCGGTCTTGAACTCGACCCGTTCGGCGCCCAGCCGTTCGAAGGCTTCGCGCATCATGAGGTACTTGGCCCAGTGGTTGACACCCTTGCCGTGGAACTTCGTCCCCAGCCAGGACCAGCCGATCTCGAGCCGCCCCGCGTCCTGGTTGATGCTGCAGAAGCTCATGCTGCCCGCGATCAGCCCGGACGTCCGGTCGGTGATCACGTACACGACCCGGTCGCCGTTGGCCTGGTCGGCGACCGCGGCGTCGAAGAAGGCGTCGAAGTGTTCGTCGGTCTCGATGAGCTGGACGAAGTAGCGCCAAATCGCCGGGTCCAGTGCCTGTGTGCGCAGTGGTTCGCGATCGGTCTCGGCGATCGGCCGCAGCAGCACGTGCTCGTCGGACAGTTCGGTGCGGGCGGCGTCCGCCCAGCGCGGCCCGGTCATTCGGCCACCGCCCCGGCGAGCGCGTCGGTGACGTCGCGGAGCGTCTTCATGGCGGCCACGTCCGGCTCGGTGAACGTCTCCAGCGCGACCCCGGTGTCGTCGCAGGCGGACATCAGGAACATCACCTTCTGCATCGAGGTCAGCCCGTAGCCGTCGGCGAGATCACGGTCCGGGTCGAAGTCGGCGGGTTCGACCGGCTTGCTCAGCACGCGGGACAGGTTGTCCCGCACCGCGTCGTCGATGGTGGACAGGTCAGCAGACATGCACGCTCCCTTGGTCGTCGTGGATCTCGTCGTGATAGCGGTCGGCGATACGCGACCGCAGTGGCTTGAACTGCGAGGTGAGCAGTCCGTTGGCGGAGCTGAACGGTTCGGCGGCGACGACCACCTTGCGGATCTGCTCGTCGGCACCGAACGCCGCGTTGGTGCGGGTGAGCTGTTCGGTGATGGCCGCTTCGTCGGCCGGAAGCGAAGCCGGGGACACCACGGCCACCAGATAGCTCTGGGCAGGGCAGAACAGCACGCATTCGGCGATGGCGGGACTGGTGCGCATATGGTCTTCGACCGGGCGCACCACCACCTTCCGGCCGTTCTCGAGCACGATCACGTCGTCGGCCCGCCCCTTGATGTAGAGGAAGCCGTCGTCGTCCACTTCCCCCAGATCGCCAGTGCGAACCAGGTCGGGCTCGGGAAACACCCGTTCGGACGCGCCGGGCGGCGCGAACTCGTACCGGTCGCACACCGGGAACCGGCTGCGGACGCTCACCACGCCGTCGTCGCCGATCAGGACTTCTTTGTGCGGGAGCACCTTTCCGACGCTCCCCTGGCGATGCGCGCCGGGATGGTTCTTGGTCACGACGCAGGTCTCGTTGAGGCCGTAACCTTCGTAGATGGGCAGTCCCGCGTCGGTGAAGAACCGCAGGACGTCTTCGGCCGCCGGCGCGGAACCGGTCCACAGGTAGCGGACGCGGTCACCGAACACTCGGCGGGCACCGTGGGCCAGCGCCTCCGACGACGGGGTCTCCGGGCCCGACCTGGCGACCTGCCGCTCGATGAAGGCCTTGGCGGTGGCGAAGAACCCCGGCACACCCATCACCACAGTGGGCGCGACCCTGCGCAGCGTGGGGAAAGCGGCCTCGTAGGTGCTCAGAGTGACGTCGTGTCCGTAACGGAACGCCGAGTAGACCCAGTACCGCTGTTGCAGGACCGCCAACGGAAGGAAGACGAACAGATCGTCGTCCGCGCCATGCCGGAAGATCTCCTGCACGGCGGCGATACCGGCGTCGATGCTGCCGACCGACGCGGTCATGCCCTTGGGCTCGCCGGTGCTGCCCGACGTGAGCTTCAGGGTCGTGACGTCCTCCGGCACGTAGCGCACCGGTTCGGGCGCGACGGCGCCCTGGTCCGTGGCCAGGGCCCGGACGTCCGTCAGCGGATGGACCCGGTCGCCGTCCCCGTCGGCGAAGAGCACCGTCAGGCCGTACCGGACGGCCAGCGCGGGATCGGCGTCGAACTTCGCCGGGTCGAACCCCACGGTCACCGCGCCGACGCGCAGGGCCGCGAGGTCCAGCAGTACCCACTCCAGGCAGTTGGGCGCGAGCACGCCGACACGGTCGCCGCGCCGGACACCGAGGTCGGCGAGGGCGCGGGCGACCCTGCCCGCCATCTCGTACACCTCCCGCAGCTCGAACTCCTCGGTCCTGTCGAGCCGCGCGACCCGCAATCGGTGACCGGGTTCGGGCGGGGCCGCGATGATGGCGTTCAGCAGCCCGTCCGGGATCCTCGTTCCGGGGGTGGTCATCAGCGGTCCCCCTTCTTCCTCGGAGCGGCGGCGATCATCGCGGCCATGCGGCGCACGGTGTCCAGTTCGGGCAACCGGTCCAAGGTGAAGCCGACACCGAACCGTTTCCGGACACCGGCGAGGATCCGGGCCGCGACCAGCGAGTCGCCGCCGAGGTCGAACAGGGTCGTGGTGGCGGCCGGCACGTCTGCTTTGAGCACCTTCGCCCACAAGAGCGCGACCTCGTGCTCCAGTTCGGTGTCCGGTGGCGCCTCGGCGGCGGCCGCCTGGCCGGGCTGGTGTTCCTGCAGCTTCGCGCGGTCGACCTTTCCGTTGCGCGTCAAGGGAAACGTGTCATGCCAATAGACTCCGGAGGGAACCATGTACTGCGGCAGCACCTCGCGCAGCCGCGCACCGAGGTCGCGGGCGGTAGGCCGCTCGTCCCCGGCGGGCACGAGATGCGCGACAAGGCGGTCTCCCCGCCCGGCGGACTCGCGGGCCACCACGGCGCGGCGGACCTCCTCCAGTGCGACCAGCCGGGTCTCGACCTCGCCCGCTTCGATGCGGTAGCCGTTGACCTTGATCTGGAAGTCCGTGCGGCCGAGGATCTCGATCTCGCCGGTGGGCAGCCAGCGCCCCAGGTCACCGGTGCGGTAGATCCGTTCGCCGCGGACGGGGTCGTCGGCGAACCGCTCGGCGGTCCGCTCCTCGTCGTTCCAGTAGCCGCGCGCCAGGCCGGTGCCCGCCGCGCAGATCTCGCCGGTGACCCAGTCCGGCAGGTCACGGCCCGCCGCGTCGAGCACGTAGGCCCGGTTGTTGGCGTTGGGCCTGCCGTAGGGGATCGACTCCGAGCCGTCCTCGTGAATGCCGACCGGATGCGAGATGTTCCAGATGGTCGTCTCGGTCGGCCCGCCGAGCGAGATCACATCCACACCGGGGCACACCGCCCGCAGCGCGGCCGGGAGCGCGGGGGGCAGCCGGTCGCCGCTCATCATGACCAGCCGCAGCGTCTTCAGTGCCTCGGCGCCGCCGGCCTCGGCCTGTTCGAGCAGCAGCCCGGCGATGGCGGGGACGGAATTCCACACGGTCACGCCCGTCCGGCCGCACAACCGCAGCCAGTACCCCGGATCGGCCGCCTGATCGGCGTCCGGCAGCACGACGGCCGCCCCCGCCGACAGCGCGCCGAACACGTCGTAGACCGACAAGTCGAACGAGAACATGCTGATACCGAAGAACCGGTCACCGGGTCCGACGCCGAACCGGCTGTTGCAGTCGGCGACGACGTTGGCGACCGCGCCGTGGGTGACCATGACGCCCTTGGGCCTGCCGGTGGTGCCGGAGGTGTAGAGCACGTAGGCCAGGTCGTCCGGATGGGCGTCGGGCAGGGGCTCCACGGGCCGCACCGACTCCGCGGGACGGGTGAGGTCCAGGTCCAGCACGGCGCGCTCGTCATCGGTGTGGCCGGCGTTGGTGAGGACGAACCTGGTACCACCGTCGGCGAGCATGAGCGCACGTCGTTCCCGGGGCAGCCCGGCGTCGACCGGCAGGTAGGCCCCGCCGGCGAGCACGACGGCGAGGATACCGGCGACATGCTCGGGCCCGCGGGTCATCACCAGCCCGACCGGCTCGTCACGACGTACTCCCCGGTCCCGCAGCCAGCGAGCCGCCCTCTGGACATGGGCGAGCAGCTCGCGATAGCTGATCTCGGCCGTTCCGGTGATCACCGCGGGGGCGTCCGGAGCGGACTCGGCCTGCGCCAGAAAGCGTTGCGGTAGAACAGGGTCGGGGATCTCGGTCGCGGTTTCGTTGACTTCCGCGCGGCGGGCGCGCTGGTCGTCCGGGCGCAGGTCGAAAATCCGCCGTGACCAGGCACCGGGATCGAGCAGTTCACCGAGCAGCCGACGGCACCCGTCGACGACGGCGTCGACCAGTCCTTCGGGGAACAGTTCGTCGACACTGTCGAACTGCACCACGAGCCCGCCGTGCTGCTCGTAGGGTGACACGTCCAGCCACACCTGCGGGGTCTGACTTTCGGTGTACACCTCCGGGCCGAACAACTCCATCGCCGAACCGTCGGCGCCTTCGTAGCCGATGGCGCTGTTGAAGGTGTAGGGCATCCGGGCGTCCGTGCCGCCCCTCCTGGCAAGTTCGCGCAGAACTTCGATGCCGGAGAAGTGCCGGTTGTCCAGCGATTCGCGCAGCGACGCCTGGATCGCGCAGGCCTGGTCGGCGAACCCCGCGCCGGCGTCCGGTTCCACCCGCACCAGCATGGTCTCGCCGAAGTTCCCCAGCGCGGTGTGGATCCGCGGGTGGATCGGCGGCCGGTTGGCCACGGTGGTGTTCAGCGTGAACCGGTCCCCCGCGCCCCAGCAGGCCAGCACTTCGCTGTAGACGGCCAGCAGCAATCCGGACGGTGTCAGACCGTATCCGGCGGCCAGTTTCTTCAGCGAAGTCCATTGTGGACGATCAAGGCGGGCGAACCGCGTGGCGAACCGGGCTTCGGTGATCGATGACGGACTGGTGCGCAGGGGCAGATCCGGATGCGGTGCGAGGTCGTCCAGGCGCGCCAGCCAGTACTCACGGGACCGCTTCGCCGGCGCGCGGCCGCGGGCTCGTTCCTGGGCGGCGACGAAGTCGGCGAACGCCGCTTCCTCCCCCGCCTCCGCCGGCTCGCCCAGGTACTCGGCGTGCCACTGCTGGAAGAACAGGAAGATGCTGATCGCGTCGAGGATCAGGCCGTCGTGGTCGACGTGCAGCAGCATCTCTTCATCGGAGAGCCGGGTGACCGCGACGGCCAGCAACGGCGCTTCGTCGGCGGGCAGGCTGCGGTGGGCTCGCTCGGCACGCAGTGATTCCCGGTGCTCGTCCTGCTCTTGGGCGGGTTTACCGCGCAGGTCGTACCGGGAGATCCGGACGGGCGCTGAACGCTGCTCGATCTGGGTCCCGTCCTCGGTGAACCGAGTGCGCAGGATGCCGTGTCGCGCCACCACCGTGTTCAGCGCGCGTTCCAGCCCGTCGATGTCCCAGCAGCCGGAGATCTCGTGGTAGACGTGACTGGCGGAGCCGATTTCCACCTGCCGGTCGCGGCCGATCAGGTAGCCGCGTTGCAACTCCGTCAGGGGCGCGCCGGGCGGGGTGTCCAGGTACCCGACGAGTTCGGCCTTGTGCGCCTTGACCTTCGCGACCAGATCGGCGTCCATCCGCTCACGCGGGCCCTGCAGTTTCAGGTCGGTCCCCGAGAGGCTCACGCTGAGCCCCCGCGAGTGCAGTTCCCGCACCACCTGGGCGGGGGTCTCCCGTTCGGTCGTCGTCATCGGCCCACCTCCGCGTGCTTGCGCACCACGTCTTCGGGCAGATCCTTCACCAGTGTGTCGGCGAGCCCGGCGACGTCGCCGCCGTTGAGCAGCGTCTCCAGGGGGACGTCGGCGTCCAGCCGGTCGGTCAACTGGTACTGCAGCGCGACGGCCTGCATGGACTGCATGCCCAGCTCGGTCAGGGAAAGATGGGCCACCGGTTCGTCGGCGGGCAGCCGGAGCACCTCGCGGACCACGCCGGACAGCCAGGGCAGCAGCGGTGATTCGTCGGCGCTCTCCCGTTTCGCGCCGAAGAAGACACGCCCGGCGAGGGTGACGGCGGTTCCCGCGGGCACCAGTTCCACGGTGTGCGGCCAGGTGCGGTCCGCGGGCAGCCCCAACGCGTCCGCCAGGAGACTCGCGAACCGCGGCATGACCGGCGTGCCGCAGGTGGCCAGCAACCGGGCGGCGGCCAGTTCCAGCGCGAGGGCGGTGCGTGCCTCGTCGGCCCAGTCCCCGACGTGCGCGGCGGCCGACTCCGTGGCCGCGAACGCGCGGGTGTCCTCGACCAGGCCCAGCAGTTCGGCGGCGGCGGAGTTCAGGGAGAACCCGTCGGCGCCCAGTGACCGGGTCAGCGCGGCGAGCCGCTCGGTGAGCCGGGCCAGGAACGCGGTGTGCTCCGGGGTCCAGACACCGGCGTCGGGAACCTCGCCGCCGTGACCGCGGGCGAGTCGCTCTCCCAGGTCCGAGAGCCAGCCCTGCCATTGGGCTTCGAGCGTGTCCCGGGTGAACGCGTCGAACTCGTCGGGGTCGAAGTTGGTGCGCCTGCCCTCCGGGCGGGTCAGCGCCAGGTAGAGCCGGTACGCGTCCGCGGTCTCCGGGCCGAGCACGTCACGCCCCCAGACCGCGTGACGGCGGCTGGTGGAGAACTTGCTTTCCTGAAGCAGGTAGAACTCGTTGATGTGGTAGTCGATGTCGGGCGCCCAGTCCGGATGCGCCGCCCGGTAGAGCGCGGGCACGACGATCGGGTGGAAGAAACTCCCGTCGGCGCCGAGGAAGTGCACGATCTTCCAGTCTGCGTCCGGCTCGCCTGCCCGCCATTCCTCGCCGATACGCGTCCCGAGCGCGCCGACACCGTGCAGGATGCTGTAGGCGTAGTCGATCCACGACCAGATCACCTGTCCGTCCACCGCGGACTCGGCGGGGGTCAGGCCCCAGTCGGCGGGATGGGTCAGAGGGACTTCGACCAAGCCGCGCGACAGGACCCGTGCGGCCAGTTCCTTCACCGAGGACGGCACCCTGCCCTTGCGGTGGTGGTCACGGACGTGGTCTGCGAGTTCGTGCAGGGCCAGCTGGTAACGGCGCACGGTGCCGCGCCGGGGTGCGGCACCGGACTCGGCCGAGACCGGGTCTCCCAAGTCGGCTACCGAGTTGGGCTCCTTACAGCTCTCGCAGATGTTGCCGCCGGTGGTCTCCCCGCACGACGGGCACCTGCCGCTGACCCCGGATTCGAAGAGGTACCTGCCCGATTCCGGGTCGAACAACGCGTCGGCCTCGGCCAGCCGGACGGGATCGGACGCGACCAGCTTGCCGAAGAAGCCACGCAAGCCGTCCGGATAGGTGTCGTCGGCACTGGTCGCGGTGAACTGGTGGACCTCGATGTCCATGGCCGCGAGGGTCTCGCGGATCCGCCCGCTGTAGTGCGCCGCGGTGTCCAGAGGAGAGCGGCCTTCCTTGGCACCGGCCGTCTCGACGTAGTTCTGGTAGTCGTCGCTGCCGCAGAGGTGCCAGGCCAGCACGCCGTTCATCCGCTGGAACCGGGTGTAGGCGTCCGCGGCGAAGAACGGCCCGGCCAGATGTCCCAGATGCAGGTCGCCGTTGGGGGTGGGCGCGGACGAGAACACGAAGACCGGGCGCTCCCCGAAGCGGCGGCGCACCGAACGCCCGGCGGCGGCGGTCGCACGGGCGGTGTCACGCCAGAAGAACGAGGCCAGCACGAGATCGGCTTCGCCGGTGTTGGTGACGTAGTGGGTTTCGAACGGGTCGAAGCGCACGACGGCTCCGGCCTCGATCCGGTGTTCGGCACCGTCGACGACGAGGTCGCCTCCGCCGGCGACCAGTACCCATACCTCGGTCTCGTCGTGTTGATGGGTCAGCGACCGCACGCCGGGGGCCACCCTGCCCCAGGACGCGCCCACGCCCAGGTCACCGGCGGCGCCCGGATCCAGTGCGGCGACGTCGATGCCGAACGCGCGGCTCAGTCCTTCGCCGGTGAACGTACTGATGTCCACGATCAACTTCCTCCCGATTCGAGCAGGTCGGCGGCATGTGCGGCGATGGCGGGCGCGAGCCGGTAGCCGGAGCCGTTCGCCGCGCCGGCGAACACGATCCGCCCGTTGCCGAGTGCACGTACCAAGGGTTCGCCGGTGCCGCTGTAGGCGTCGCAGAAGACCCGGCCGGAGAGGTGGTCCACCGCCATCCCCGGGGCGTGACGCCGCAGGATCTCCCGCGCGTCGTCCAGGTGCCGCCCGGTCAGCCCGGCCGAAGGCGCATCCGGATCGACGTCCCATTCCGGACAGGTGTAGCTGAAGAGCCAGTGCCCGCGGCCGGGCAACGGCAGCAGGAAGGCGTCCTCTCGTTCGAAGATCACCGCCGCGTCGGCCGGACCCGGCCGCCCTCCGACGTGCAGTGCGACGATCTTCTTCACCCTGGCCGCCAAGGGAGCGACCAGGGATCGCCACGCGGGAGCCCCCAGCCACGGGCCGGGCGCGAGCACTACCCGGCCCACGGTCAGTTCCTCACCGGTGCCCAGCCGCAGCCCAACCCCGTCCACGTCCTCGGACACCGCCTCGACCCGGACGGCCTCGCGGACTTCGACCTCGGTACGCAGGCCGGCGGTGACGGCACGGGTCACGGCGGCCACGTCGGCGTACTGGGCGCCCTGGACGGACCAGGCGACCGACCCCGCCGGCGGGCGCACCCCGTCCGGCAGGTCCTCGGCGGCGGTGAGGCCGGCTTCGGGCAGGTAGTCCGAGCGCAGACGCGGCTCGTCGGCGACGGTGCCCACCACGCGCATGGCCACGGGATGGATGGGCAGTCCGGGGTGGCTCCGGAGCAACTCGGTGTAGTACCGCTGGCTGAAGCGAGCCATCTCGCGCACCGCCGGGGTAGCGCCACGCGGGGTGTGCAACCCCGCCGACCGCAGCGAGGCGCCGCCGCCGACCAGATCCCGGTCGATCAGCAGTACCGACGCCTCCGGTGCCCGGCGGGCCACCTCGCGGGCGGTGAGGCAGCCGATGATGCCCCCGCCGAGCACGGCGATGTCCGCCCGGGCCGGGGCACTCCGCGGCGGGACGCCGGAGATCCCGGGTGTCGTCGCCGCCCTCACGCCTGGTCCAGCAGGTCGGTGGTGTGTTTGCCCGCCCAGTCGATGAACGGTTCCAGCTGTTCGTTGGAGTGCACCCCGAGCAGCCGGTCCCTGATCCGCTGACTGCGCCAGGCGACCAGGCTCAGGTTCGGGTCGGCCAGCCCGCGTTGGTCGCGGACCCCGTTCTGCAGGAACACGGAACGGTCGCGGGGGCCGTCCCAGCGGATCGCGAAGTCCTTGTCCACGTCGTACTCCTCGCCTTCGCGGGCGAGCTTGTCCTCCAACGGCGACAGGAAGTCCGCCGTCGCCGGGCGGTAGCCGGTGGCCCAGACGACGAAGTCGGACTCCACGTGCTCGATCAGGCCGGGGTCGTCGTTTCCCTCGACGGTCAGATCCCACGCGTCGTGCTCGGCCGTCACACCGGTGACGGTCCGGTTGGGCAAGAGAGCGAAGAGGTCGTCGGCACCGTCGACGAAGCGGCGCGCGTAGCAACGCTGGTAGATCTCCCGCAGGGTGGATTCGGAAATCCCGTCGCTGGTCAGCACGTTCTGCGCGTTGAGCGCCACCCGGGCGGACCGGTCGAGGTCGAAGAAGTAGTCGGAATAGCTGGGGACGAAATACTCGTTCGTGAACGGCGTGTCGTCGATCGGGAAGTAGTTGTGCCGCCGCGAAATCCAGATGACGCGGCGGGGAAGTCGTTCGTTCGGGCGGGAAATCAGGTCGAGGAAGACTTCGGCGCCGGACTGCCCGCCTCCGACCACCGCGACCCGTTTGCCCGCGAAGTCCCGATCGTGCGAGACGAAATCGCTCACGTGGAACTGCGATCCGCCCAGTTTTCCGCGAACCGGTTCGGGCACCCACGGCCGGGTGCCGATCCCCACCACGACATTGTCCGCCGTGGCCGTCCGTTTACTGGTGCGCACGACGAAGGACGTCCCGTCGAAATCGACTTCACGGACTTCTTCACCGAAGCGGACATTCGTGTTGGTCTGACTCGCCCATTCGAGGTAGTTGCGGAACTCCTGTCGTGGCACAGCGTCGAACTGGGCGTTGATGAAGTGGTAGATCCTGCCCTGATCATGCAGATAGGACAGGAAGGAGAACCGGTTGGTCGGTTCGGACAGCGTGACCAGGTCCTTCAACAACGACACCTGCAGCGTCGCCCCCGGTATCTGCTGTCCGTCGTGCCAGCCGAACCGTTCTTCCCTGTCCAGGAAGAGGTTGGCGACCTCGTTCCTGTCGTGCAGCAGGGATGCCAGGCTGAGATTGGCGGGCCCCACGCCGACTCCGAGGCACTTGTAGTGGGCGATGTCATGTCGTCGCTGTCGCGGCAACGGAGCGTTCACCACTCGCCTCTCCCCTCGTAGCCGGTAGCCGGCCGCCGCCTTGCGGTCGGCTCGTTCTTCTCGCACATCAGGATCCCTTCCCGTACCTCCGCCACCTGTCACGGCCATGATCACCCCAGGGCGAATCACCCGACGGACGATCGATGCCCGCCAGTGCGATTAATCAGGACTTCAACTCGAGGACACGACGAATTCGCCCTTTGCATGAAATCCAGCTGAATACGCTCACTCGATCGGCACACCCCAGGTCCCACCGTCACGATTAATCCATCGAGAATCAGGACCGAACACCAGCAGGACCGGGCGCGCACATCCATTCGACGCCTTCTCCGGTGCCCCCATCGACGCTAGCACGCGATTCACCGACACCGCACGTCAAACCGTGATTTTCCTTTATCTCGCAACGAAAACCCGCGGAAACGCTCCCCAACTGCACCGTCCGCCCTCTTCCACGCCGCCACATGGCCGACGATCACCGCGCCCATTCCGACCACTGTCCGTCCTTTTTGGACAAAGGCCGAAACGCCTCACCCGGCATTCGTCTTGCGCCGAACGTGTGAATATACTTTCCCGGGTTGTCAGTTCCTCACGACCTGACAAGCTGGACCGGTGAGGAAACCGGAGGAGTTCATCGATAGCCTGACAGACAACCGGATGACGACAATCACGGGACTATCACCGTCCGACCGGGCGGACGCGCTCCGCCAGGCGATCCGAGCCGCGGAAGACAACACCTCCGACATCACGGTGATCACGGCCGGTCATCTCCCGGACACGTTTCCGCAGGCCGCCGCCGCGGCGCTGAACGTCGTGGAACGACCCGCCGATCCCCTGTCCGACGCGCTGCGCGCGCGGCTGCGGCAGGGCAGCCCCTTGCTCGTCGTCCGAGGTGGCCGGCACCGGAACACGGACATCGCCGGAGCGATCGCCGACCTTCTCCGTCATTGCCCGGGCTTGACCGTGCTCGCCGAGGCCCCGGCCCCGCTCGGCGTGCCCGGAGAGCGAGTCATGGCCCTGCCCGCGGCGCACGCTCCTTTCGACGCGGAGAAGGTCGCGGATGCGGCGAGGTTCTCCCTCCACAGCCGTACTTTCGACACCCGGATGGCCGCTGCGCTCGCCGGCATCACCCCCGAAGACGCCGAGACCATTCTGACCCGGCTCACGGCGGAAGGCCTGGTCCAGCGGGATGAGGACGGCTGGCGTCTCCCACCGGACGTCGTCGAACTCGTCCCTCTGCCGGAAAGCGACGCCATAGAACGGCGCGTCCGCTGGGCTTCCAGGGAAGCCGCCGAGCTCCGCACCCTCGTCGAAACCGGCGGCGCCTGGCGTGATCGCTTCGACTTCGTCGCCGACGACCTCCGGGCCACGGTGCGCGACCGGACCGGCGCGGACCCGGACGTCCGTCAGCACGACATCGCCCGCACACTGGCCGGACTTCTCTACGCACGGCAACTGCTCGCCGAAGCGCGCACCACCTTCGAACTCGCGGCGACGCTGGCCCCCGACGACCGCACCGCGGCCCGTGACCTGCGCTCGGCCGCCGACGTCGCCATGGCCGAGCACCGGGGCGAGCCGGCGTTCGCGCTGCTCCAGCAGGCAGCGGAACGCGCGGAACGGGGCGGCGACCAGGCGGGGGCGGCGATCGCACTCGCGTACGCGGTCTGCGTCGGGAACCGGTTTCCCGCCACGTTCACCGAACTGGTCCCGCATGAACGACTGGTCGAGCTGATGATCGAGGCCGAACGAGTCGCTCCGGAGCATGATCCGGTCGCCGAGGCCTATCTCGCGGCCGCGCGGGCCTGGAACGCCACCGGCGAAAAGACCACACCCGACCTGGACCTGACCTCGATCGCCTTGGACGCCGCGCGCGTCACCGATCAGCCGGTGCTGATCTCGGCCGCGCTGGACGCGGTGGCCAGTGCGGACGGAGCCGCCGGCCGCTTCGCCCGCGCGCACCGTTCGTGCGGGGAACGGCTGTCACTTCTGGAAAAGCTTCCCAGACACGAGCCGAACATCGGCGTCGAGATCGTCGACACGCTGCACGTGGTGCCGCTGGTCGCGCTCGCGGCCGGGAGACTTCCGGAGGCGGTGATCGCGGCCGAGGCGTCCTGGAAGGACCCCTTTCGAGGTCTCTACATGCGGGCAGCCAAGTTCGTCGTCCCGCTGCTCCTCAGCGGCCACCTCGACAAAGCTCTGGAATACGCGGAGATCTCCTGGGACGCCTGGCAGCGCCTCGGCAACCCACCGGCGCGCTGGATGGCCCCCGCCGCCCTCGCGGCGGGTATGGCGCACGCCCTCCGCGGAAACGTCCCCGAGTACGACGCTTGGGCCGCGCGGGCGCTGAGCTTGTCGGAACCCGGCGTGCACAGCGGACTCAGGGAAAGTTTCGAGGCCTTCGTCCTCCCCCGGGTCGCTTTGCACCAGGGCGATGTCGAAATCGCGATGTCCATGTCGCTGATACCGAAGAGCGGCTGGTACGACAGCACCCACCAGTTCTACGACGCCTATGCCTGGGCCGTGGCCGCGGAGACCGCGGTCGTCGCGGGCGATCCCCGGGCTGAGGAGCTGCTGGCAGCCGCGGAACCCGCCGCGGCGGAGAACCTCTGGGCGGCGGCGTGTCTCGCCCGCGCTCGCGGCAGAATGCACGACGACCGCGCGGCGCTGGAGGATGCCGTCATCGGCTGGCGAGCGATCGGTGCCCGTTTCGAACTGGCCTGCACCCTCGGCCTGCTCCCGGATCGGCGGGACGAGGCCGCCTCGCGGCTGGCCGCGCTGGGCTGCCGACTCCCCGTCTCGCCGTTATGATCGAGAACCGGGCCACGAGCGCGGCCGGAGCCGAGGCGCCGGAGCGCGACGAGAAACGACGGCCCCGGAAGGGCACGAGGGGACCGAAGCCGGACGTGGCCATCACACGCCAGGAAACCGACTATCGAGCGCTCGCCGCAGCAGGCGTCACGATCGTTCTGTGGGCATCGGCGTTCGTGGTGATCCGGGACGCCGGCGAACACATCTCCGCGGGAGCGCTCGCGTTGGGCAGGCTCGCGACCGGGGCGCTGATGCTGGGCGCGTTCCTGGTGATACGCAAGCAAGGCATTCCTCCCAAAGCGGCATGGCCGGGAATTCTGGTCTCGGGTGTGGCGTGGTTCGGCGTGTACATGGTCGCGCTCAACGCCGGTGAACAACGCATCGACGCGGGTACCGCCTCACTCGTGATCAACCTGGGTCCGATCCTGATGGCGGCGCTGGGAGGCTGGCTGCTCAAAGAGGGTTTCCCACCGCAGTTGATGGTCGGCCTGACCTTGGGTTTCGCCGGCGCGGCCCTGGTCGGCTTCGCCTCCTCCGATGGGGGAAGCGCCAGCCTGATCGGCGTGTTTCTGTGCGCCGTCGCCGCGGCGGGGAGCGCCATCGGCGTGATCGCCCAGAAGCCGGCGCTGCGGCACGCGACGGCCTTGCAGGTGACGGCCTTCGGCAACGCGATCGGGGCGCTGGTATGCCTGCCCTTCGCCGGATCGCTGGTCCGGGAAGTGGCGGCGGCTCCCTCGAGCGCCTTGCTGGAGATCGTGTACCTGGGTGTGTTCCCGACCGCTGTGGCCTTCTCCACCTGGGCCTACGCGCTCTCCCGGACAACGGCCGGGAAACTGGGCGCTACCACCTACCTGGTCCCGGTACTGGTGGTCCTCGTGAGCTGGGTCGTGCTCGACGAGGTCCCTGCGGCGCTGTCGTTCGCCGGTGGCGCGCTGTGCCTGATCGGCGTGGCCGTGTCCCGACGCAGATCCCGAGAAAAGGTGAAGGAAACGTGACTGTGGAAGAGGTTCCTGTCGAAGGCTTCGAGCGGGTCGTCATCGACCGGGACGCGGCCGGCGAAGCGCGCTCGATCGTCGCGGTGCACGACACCCGCCTTGGCCCTGCCCTCGGCGGCGTACGGATGCGCCCGTACCCGAACGAGGACGATGGCCTCTCGGAATGTCTCGCACTGGCCCGTGCAATGACGTTGAAGGCTGCCGCGGCCGGACTGGACCTGGGTGGTGGCTGGAGCATCATCCTCGGGGACACTTCCGACAAGACCCCGGAAAGGCTGCTGGCGCACGGACGGGCGATCGCCACGTTCGAGAGCCGGTTCATCCCCGTGAACGACGTGGGCACCGATCAAGCCGACCTGCGCAAGATCGGCGAGGTGACTTCGCCGGTATGCGCGCAGGACGACCCGTCGCCCTGGACCGCGCTGGGTGTCGCCGCCGGAATCCGGGCCTGCGCCGAGTTTTCCGGCCATACCAGCCTGAAGGGGGCACGAATCGGCGTGCAGGGTGCCGGGCATGTGGGCAGCACGCTGGTACGACTGCTCATCCGGGAAGGCGCGGAGGTCACGGTGAGCGACGTGGACGAGGAACGCGCCGTCTCGCTCGCCACCGAGACCGGTGCGACGGTGGTCGACCCCGACACCTTGCCCACGAGCGAACTGGATGTCTTCGCGCCTTGCGCGCTGGGCGGAGTGATCACACCTGACGTGGTGCCCGCGCTTCGTTGCAAGATCATCGCCGGTGGCGCCAACAACGTCCTGGCCACCCCGGAACTCGCGGACGAACTGCGGAACCGGCACATCATCTACGCACCGGATTTCTGTGTGAACTCAGGCGGCGTGATCTTCCTTCAGTCCCAGCTCCGAGGCCACAGTGAGGAAACGGCACGCAACCAGGTTCAGGGAGTCGGCAAGACGATCTCGGAGCTGCTCGCGCGCGCGAAAAGCGACAGGGTCACGACGAACCAGGCAGCGAACGATCTCGCTCAAACGCGACTCAACGCTGCCTGACCACTTACCGACCAGATCGGGCCAGGTCGTACTGACCCACTGAGCGAGCGTCGGCCGCGTTGGAGACGATTCCATGCGTTCGCCCGTGGCGATGGTGATCCGTCCGCCCGGACGATGACCGGCACCCCTGCCCGTCCAGCCGGCGGCGACCGGGACGCACCCCAGTGCGCAACAACTCGTCGCGGCCCCGGAGACACCCCTCCGACCCGGCTCAGTACCCGGTCGGGCATCCCCGCCCTCCCTGCGAGCCCGGGTGGACAGCAAACGGTGTCCACGCTGCGCCTCCGTCAGCGCAGTGCCCGCACGACGGACGCGGACAGCCTCCGTAGGCTCCCGTCGTCGAGAACGGTCGCTCGGACCGCCGGAGGTCCACGAATTGTCGGACCCCCTCGTTAGCGTCAGCCGGCATGGACAGCACGCCGTTCCAAGCCCGCATCCCGGAAGCCGATCTCGAAGACCTCCGTGATCGGCTCAGCCGTGCCCGCTGGCCCGAAGACGAGACAGTCGATGACTGGTCACAAGGTGTGCCCGCCGCCTACCTGCGCGAACTGTGCTCGTACTGGGCCGAGCACTACGACTGGCGGGCCGCGGAATCCCGGCTCAACGCGATCCCCCAGTTCAGGACCGAGATCGACGGACTCGGCATCCACTATCTGCACGTCCGATCCCCGCATCCCGGCGCGCTGCCGCTGATCCTCACCCATGGGTGGCCCGGTTCGGTCTTCGAGTTCCTCGACGTACTCGGCCCCCTCACCGATCCGGTCGCCCACGGCGGTGACGCGGCGGACGCCTTCCACGTCGTCGTCCCTTCCTTGCCCGGGTACGGCTTCAGTGACAAACCCGCGCGGGCGGGCTGGTCGATCCAGCGCATAGCCGACGCATGGATCCGCCTCATGGAGGGCCTGGGATACGAGCGCTACGGCGCCCAGGGCGGCGATTGGGGCACCAGCATCACCACGCTCATGGGCCGGACAGCACCCGACCGGCTGGCCGGGATCCACCTCAACCCACCACTGGCGGCGCCGGACCCGGCGACCTTCGACGACCTGACCGAATCCGAACGGAAGTCGCTCGCCGACCTCGAAAGGGCCAAGGCAGACGGTTCGGGTTACGCGATCCAGCAGGCGACGAGACCGCAGACGATCGGCTACGCGCTGGCCGACTCGCCGGTCGCGCTGTGCGCGTGGATCGTCGAGAAGTTCCAGGCGTGGACCGATTGCGGCGGTCATCCGGAGAACGCGCTGAGCCGCGACGCGATGCTCGACGACATCACGCTCTACTGGCTGACGGGCACCGGCGCCTCGTCCGCCCGGCTGTACTGGGAGAGTTTCGCCGAGGTGTCGAGCTGGTTCGCCGAGTCCACTGTGGACACGATCACCGTGCCGACCGGCTGTTCCGTCTTCCCGCGCGAGATCCCGCGCCCGTCCCGCCGCTGGGCGGAGCGCCGCTTCACCGACATCCGGTACTGGAACGAGCTAGACCGGGGCGGTCACTTCGCGGCCTTCGAGCAGCCCGGCGTGTTCACCGAGGAGGTGCGGTCGTTCTTCCGGCTCGTGCGATGACCGCTTGACCGTGACACCGTGTCAGGCTGTGCGCTGGGAGGCGTCATGTTCAGTATCGGAGATTTCGCGAAGCACGGCCGGGTGTCGGTCCGGATGCTGCGTCACTACGACGCCATCGGGCTACTGCGTCCCGCCCACGTCGACCCGTTCAGCGGCTACCGGTCCTACGCCGGCGAGCAGCTGGCCCGGCTCAACCGGGTGATCGCGCTCAAGGACCTCGGCTTCACCCTCACCCAGGTGCAGGAGATCCTCGACGCGGAGATCGGCGCGGACGAACTGCGCGGCATGCTGAGACTGCGGCGTGCCGAACTCGAAGCGGCCATCGAGGCCGACGAGGCCCGGCTCAAGGCCGTCGAAGCGAGACTCCGGTCGATCGAGAGCGAGGGAACCATGCCTTCCGAAGACGTCGTCGTCAAAAGCCTGCCCGCGGTGCGTGTCGCCGAGCTGACCGGGACGGCGAGCGGTTACGTGAACGACGAGATCGGGCCGGTCGTACAGCGGTTGTACAAGGAACTGTTCGGAGCGCTCGGCCCGATCACGCCGTCCGGACCGCTCGTCGCCTACTACGAAGACGACGCCGACGGCGAACGAGTCCTGGTCCACGCCGCGGCCCCGATCTCGGTCGAAACCGACGGCACCGAAGGATTCTCGACGGTCCGCCTCGCCGAAGTCGCGACCGCTGCGACGATCCTGCACCGAGGTTCGATGGCGACCGTGCTCTCCAGCTACCAGGCACTGGCGAAGTGGGTCGACGCCCACGGGTACCGCGCGAGCGGTACCCGTGGGAGTTCTACCTCGAGTGCCCGGAGGACGGGGACAAGTGGGTCACCGAGCTACAGCAGCCGATCACCAAGGCCTGACGCTCACGTGGGTCGTGAGTGGCGATTCGGGTTCTAACGACCCAAAACACTCACGAGGGGACCTGGACCAGCCTGAACGTGCCGTTGCCGGCGTTCTGGTGTCCGTGAAGGCCTCCTTCCCTACCTTGAGTGTAGGGAAGGAGGCCTTCACGGACCCGCGATCGACCGGTAGTCACCTCCGGTAGGTACGCAAGACACCGTTGGCTCTAGCCCGAATCGCCACTCACGACCCCACCGCGGTTGCCCAGGAAGCCGATCACAGCGGAACGGAACTCGTCCGGCGCCTCCAGCCACGGCACGTGCCCGACGTCCTCGATCCGCACCCGCCTCACCAACGGCAGGGCCTGCTCCAATGAGTCGACGGCCCACCGTGGCCGGTTGTCGGCCATGCCGTCCACGATCAGTGTCGGCACCCGCAGCGACTCGCAGGCCGAGACGAGCTCCGACTCCGGCACGGCCCGCATCTCCTCACTGAGCGCCGTGTTCGCCTCGTAGTTGACCGGGAACCAGGGTGTCGCCATCGCTTCGGCGTGGCGCGCGCCGTCGGCCACGAAATCGGCCGTCCACTGCCATATCGCGCGTTCGCGACCCTCGCCGCGAGGCTTCTCCCCCACCACTCGCTCGAAGTTCCGCTCGAACTCCGCGCGCCAATCGTGACCGAGGCCGACACCCGACACGTACACGAGCGCGCTCACTCGTTCCGGTCGCGCCTGCGCGTAGAGGAGGCCGAGATGCGCACCCCACGAATGCCCGAGAACCGGGACACGGTCGAGGCCGTGCCACTCGCGGACGGCGTCGACGTCGGCGACCATCCGTTCGAGTGTGTACGGACCGCGCGCTTCCGAACGCCCGGCACCGCGCTGATCCCACCGGATCAACCGGAACCGCGGACCGAGATCGAGAGTGCCGAACATGTCCCACAGACCGGGACCGCCGTGGCAGCACAGGATCGGCTCGCCCCCGCCGGTCGCCGAGGTCCACAGCTCGCAGCCATCGTCGGTGATCACCACGTGATTATCCGATAGTCCGGGCCGAGGTCGTTGGCTATCTTCCGCGACATGACGATGTACACGCCGCCGCAGCGGACGGCCACCCTCGCCGACGCGCCCGCCATCGCGGCGCTGATGCGGGCCTCGGTGCTGGAGTTGTTCCCCCGGTTCTACGACGAACGGCAGACCGCGAGCGCGGCGGACCACATCGCGCGCCTCGACCTGCGGTTGATCGAAGACGGCACCTACTTCGTACACGAGGCGGACGGCGAGATCGTCGCCTGCGGAGGCTGGAGCAGGCGCAACAAAACCCACGCGGGCGCCGGCGACGCGTCGGACGACGACCGTCCGCTCGATCCGGCCACCGAACCCGCGCGCGTGCGCGCCATGTTCGTCCGCGGCGACTGGACACGCCGCGGGCTCGGGCGCGCGATCCTCGAGTCCTGTCGTCTCGCCGCGAAGGCCGAGGGCTTCACGTCGCTGACACTGACCGCGACCCTGCCCGGTGTCCCGCTCTACCGGTCGTTCGGCTTCACCGAAGTCGAACGGGTCACCGTCACGACGCCCGACGGCGTCGACGTACCGGGCGCTGTCATGGCCAGGGACATCGACGAACCGGATAGCATCGAAAAATGATCTCCGGGACCACCGCACTGTCGTTCGTGTTGATCTGCCTGCTCGGCGCCATGGCACCAGGCCCGGATTTCCTCGTCGTGACCCGCAGCGCGATCCTCGGCGGGAGCAAGGCCGGGATCGCCGCCGGACTCGGCATCGCGCTCGGCGTCTTCGTCTGGGTGGTCGCGATCGCGCTCGGGGTCGCGGCGATCCTCACCGCGTCGGCGATCGCCTTCACCGTGGTGAAGCTGATCGGTGCCGGGTACCTGATCTTCCTCGGCGTCAAGGCGTGGCTGGCCGTGCGCCGTGGCGACTACAGCGAACTCAAGGACAGGGTGGCGCCCGTCGTCGCGCCCAAGGAGGCGTTCCGGCAGGGACTGCTCACCAACCTGCTCAACCCGAAGGTCGCGATGTTCTTTCTCGCGCTGATCCCCCAGTTCCTCCCGCATTCGGCCTCGACAGCGCAAACCCTGCAGCTGGCCGTGCTGGCCACCACGGTGGCCGTCGTCTGGACCTTCGTCCTGGCGACGCTGGTCGGTTCGCTGCGGAGGTTCTTCAGCTCCGGCAGGGTGCGCCGCACGATGGACGCGGTGATGGGCACCTTCCTGGTCGGACTCGGCATCCGGGTCGCGGTGCAGAACTGACCGAAGGCGCCCATCACACGACGTCAGAGGGACTCGGCGGCGAGACGCGTACCTTCGACGCGGGCGGTGATCTTGGCGAACGCCGTGTCCCGCGACGTCGAAGTGTCGTCGGCGAACGGTGAGAAACCGCAGTCGTCACAGGTGCCCAGCCGGTCCGGCGGGATGTACCGCGCGGCCTGCAGAACCCTGTCCCGGACCTCTTCGGCGGTTTCGACGCGCGGGTCGATCGGGTCGGTCACGCCGACGAAGACCCGCTGCTCCGGGCGAGAGTGCTCGGCTATGACCCGCAGTGCCCGCTCGGGATCCGCCTCGCTGGCCAGCTGGACGTAGACGTTGCCCACGTTCAACCGGAACAACGTCGGCAGCAGCCCGGCGTAGTCGACGTCCAGGCTGTGCACGGAGTCCTGGTCCCCGCCGGGACAGGTGTGCACGCCGATCCTCCTCCGCTCCTCCTCGGAGAACCGGTCCAGTACGGTGTTATTCAAGTCCACAAAGGACTTCAGCAGTCCGCCGGACGGATCGAGCTTCAGCGACAACCGGGCTTCGGTGAAGTCGATCTGGACGCTGTCCGCACCCGCGTCGAGACTGCGGCGGATGTCGGCCTCCGCCTCGTTCACCAGGTCGGCGAGGAACTGTTCTTTGCCATATCCGGCCAATTCTTCACCGGGATGGACGAGACTGATCGCCGAAGCCGCGATCACCGCCTGCTTCACCGGTCGAGTCGCGTACTTCTTGGCTTCGCGCAGATAGGCGTCGGCGTAGGTCTGATAGCGGAACGGTCCGGCGGTCAGCCTGGGAAGCTGCCGGGTGTGCCCGTCGGCGAACGGGATGACGACGCCGTCGGGCGCCAGCGAAGTGAGGCCCGCCAAGGGATACGTGGCGAAACTCGGCTTGCCCTGCTCGCCGTCGGTGATAACCGGCGAGCCGGTCTCTTCCAGCCGTTTGATCGTCTCCACGAGAGCTCGTTCCCGCGACTCGCCGAGTCCGTCGGCGTCGAGCCGTCCGGCCGCGTGCTCACCGAGCGCTTCGATGAGATAGCCGGGACGGGGAATACTGCCGATCGGTTCGGTGGGTATGGTCATCGCTCGCGTCCTCCCAGATGGCGCAGCCCGCGGCCGCCCTGGCCACAAGCGTGGAAACTACCGAGCCCTCCCTTCCTTGACGATCTTTCAGCGTGCCGAAACCCCTAATGGCGCAATGGTTAGCTCCTCGAAAGATCTTCGTTCCGCAGCCGTATAGACCGTTATACAAAACTCGGCGAAATTCGATGCTTATCCGGCCCTGTTCCTGGGTATTCCGTGGATGTCGACGGCCGGGGCGCGCCGAAGGAGAAACCGATGCTGAGCCATCACGATCGGCAAGAGCTGGAGAAGATCGAGCGCTGGTTCGAGCTCACCGAGCCGGCTTTGGCCGCCCGGCTCCAGTCCGGCAGGCCCGCCCGGCCCCCTCTGCTCCGGCTGGCTCTCCTTCTCAGCCTCGACATCACCGCGGGGCTGTTGATGCTGCTGGGCATCATCGTGGACAGTCCGACCCTGCTGTTGACCGGGATGATCACCGTGACCGCGGCGGTGATCGTGCACCTGTCCCGGTTCGGGCGTCCCTGATCGTCTTCCCGCCCACCGGTAGAGTCCGGGCGATACGTCCGGTTCACTGGGAGGAAGACGCATGCGGTTCATGATCATCATCAAGGCGGACGAGGATTCCGAAGCCGGGAAGATGCCGCCGATGGAGGCTTTGACCGCCATGGCGAAGTTCAACCAGGAGATGCTCGACGCCGGAGTGCTGGTCGGTGGCGAAGGCCTGCAGGAAAGCTCCAAGGGCGCACGGGTCACGCTGAACGCGGCAGGGGCCACCGTCACCGACGGCCCGTTCACCGAAGCCAAGGAACTCGTCGGCGGCTTCTGGATCGTTGATGTCCCTTCGCGCGCCGAAGCGATCGAGTGGGCGAAGCGCTGCCCCACTCCCCCGACCGGCGACACCGTACTCGAGGTCCGCAAGATCCTCGAAGCCGAGGACTTCGGCGAGAACTTCACCACCGAGCTGCAGGAGAACGAGCAGCGGATGCGCGACGAGCTCGCCGAACGGGCTTAAGGTCTGCTTCATGGCCGTCCGGGAGCGGGTGCCCTGGGTACTCCACGTCGACCTCGACCAGTTCATCGCGGCGGTCGAGGTCGCCCGGCGGCCTGAGCTGCGCGGTAAGCCCGTCATCGTCGGCGGCACGGGCGATCCGGCGGAACGGGCCGTGGTGGCGACGGCGTCGTACGAAGCTCGGGAGTTCGGCATCCGGTCCGGGATGCCCCTGCGAACCGCCGCGAAACGCTGCCCCGAGGCGATCTTCCTCGCCACGGACGCGCCCGCGTACCAAGAGGTCTCCGATCGGGTGATGGCGACACTGCGGGAATTCCCCGTGGTCGTCGAAGTGCTCGGCTGGGACGAAGCGTTCCTCGGCGTCACCTCTGACGATCCCGAAGCACTCGCCGCCGACATCCGGCGGGAAGTGGCCGAAGAGACCGGGCTTTCCTGCTCCGTCGGCATCGGGGACAACAAGCTGCGTGCCAAACTCGCCACCGGATTCGCCAAACCGGCGGGGGTCTTCCGGCTCGTCCAGGACAACTGGTGGGACGTCATGGCCGAGCGGCCGACGGACGCCCTTTGGGGCATCGGCACCAAGACCACGAAGAAGCTCGCCGAGGCCGGCTATCACACCGTGCTGGAACTGGCCGGCGCCGATGTGGCGGACCTCGCGGCCCGGTTCGGTCCGAAGCTCGGCCCGTGGTATCGGATCCTGGCCGGCGGAATCGGCGACGCCGAGGTCATCGCGACGCCGTACGTCGCGCGATCCCGTAGCCGTGAGACGACTTTTCAACAGAACCTCATCGATCCGGAGGCCATGGCCGCGGAGGTCGTCGCACTGGCGAAACGCGTCTCGCAGGACGTCGCCGAGGAAGGCAGGCCCGCCGCGCGAGTCGCGGTCAAGGTCCGGTTCGCCCCGTTCCAGACCCATACGCACAGCGTGACCCTGCGCGCGCGAACCTCGGATCCCGCCGAAATCGAGAAGGCGGCGCTGGCCGTGCTCGGCATGTTCGACCTCGGCAGACCGGTCCGCCTGCTGGGCGTCCGCGCCGAATTCCTCTCGCCTGCAGAGCGATCCGTGTCGCCTTGACAGCGCTCGCGGCGTTTTGCCATTCTGGTTCCGGGTCGAGAGGCGCTGCGACGGAATTCTTCCGCCACGCTCGGCCCGCTGCGACAGACGTAAGGGCGCCTCCCACTGTGGAGGTGCCTTTGTTGCGTCTGAACCCTTTTCCGGCCCTCGTCGTCGAGGCCGTGCGCTGAACCCCGCAGTGACACTGTCCTTTCCGCCACGGGCGTAAAGGACAGCTCCGCCCTGCCTTCCTTGATGATTGGAGAACCCATGAGCCCGACCCTGTCCAAGGTCAACGGGATCGAATTCGCCGTCGCCGACCTTTCCCTCGCCGAGGCCGGCCGCAAGCAGTTGCGCCTCGCCGAGGTCGAGATGCCCGGCTTGATGGCGCTGCGCCGCGAATACGCCGGCTCCCAGCCGCTGAAGGGCGCGCGGGTCGCGGGTTCACTGCACATGACCGTGCAGACCGCCGTGCTGATCGAGACGCTCGTCGCGCTGGGCGCCGAGGTGCGCTGGGTGTCCTGCAACATCTTTTCCACGCAGGACGAGGCGGCCGCGGCCGTCGTCGTCGGCCCGGAGGGCACCGTCGAGAAGCCGTCGGGTTCGCCGGTGTTCGCGTGGAAGGGCGAGACGCTCGCCGAGTACTGGTGGTGCACCGACCAGCTCTTCGACTTCGGCGACGGCCGCCTCCCGAACATGATCCTGGACGACGGTGGTGACGCGACGCTGTTGATCCACAAGGGCGTCGAGTTCGAGGCAGCCGGCGCCGTTCCGCAGGCGACCGAGGAGGACCCCGAGGAGTACCACCTCGTCCTGGAGACCCTGCGCGAGAGCCTCGGCCGCGACACCAGCCGGTTCACCCGCATCGCCAAGGAGGTCCGCGGGGTCACCGAGGAGACCACCAACGGCGTCAAGCGGCTCTACAAGCTCGCCAAGGAAGGCGAACTGCTCTTCCCGGCGATGAACGTGAACGACTCGGTGACGAAGTCGAAGTTCGACAACAAGTACGGCATCCGCCACTCGCTCATCGACGGTCTCAACCGCGGCACCGACGTGATGATCGCGGGCAAGGTCGCGGTCGTCTGCGGCTACGGCGACGTCGGCAAGGGCGCCGTGGAATCGCTGCGCGGCCAGGGCGCCCGCGTGGTCGTCACCGAGATCGACCCGATCTGCGCGCTGCAGGCGGCGATGGAGGGCCTCGACGTCGTGGAGCTCGACGACGTCGTCGGGCGCGGCGACATCTTCATCACCACCACCGGCAACTTCGACATCATCATGGCCGACCAGATGGCCAAGATGAAGCACAACGCGATCGTCGCGAACGTCGGGCACTTCGACAACGAGATCGACATGGCCGGCCTGGCGAAGATCCCGGGCATCCAGAAGATCGAGATCAAGCCGCAGGTGCACGAGTGGGTCTTCCCCGCCACGGCGGACCGCGAGGCGCACTCGATCATCGTGCTGTCCGAGGGCAGGCTGATGAACCTCGGGAACGCGACCGGCCACCCGAGCTTCGTGATGTCGAACTCCTTCACCAACCAGACGATCGCGCAGATCGAGCTGTTCACGAAGCAGGGCGAGTACACCACCGACGTCCACGTGCTGCCGAAGCACCTCGACGAGAAGGTGGCCCGCCTGCACCTCGACGCGCTGGGCGTCCGGCTGACCAAGCTGACCAAGCGCCAGGCCGAGTACATCGGCGTGGACGTCGAGGGTCCGTACAAGCTGGACCACTACCGGTACTGAGTTCGACAGTCTCGTGAGTGGTAAGGACGGTTCTAACCGTCCTTACCACTCACGAGGCCGGGCAGCGACTAGGCCGAATGCGTGAAAACTTCGGCCGGATGGACCTGTTTCTCGCCGATCAGGGCGGGAATTCCCTTGGTAGCCACACCCCGGCAGCACGCGGGCCGGGCGACTACGAAGGAGAAGGTGTTCCCGTGATCATTCTCGGCGTCATCCTGATTGTCGTCGGTGTCATCGCCAGCATCCCCGTCCTGTACTCGATCGGGATCGCGCTGGCGGTCATCGGCATCATCCTGGCCGTTCTCGGGAACACCGGGAAGGCCATCGGCGGTCGCGCCCACTGGTACTGAGCACCGGACCGAACCGGTGCCGAGCCCCCAGGTACCGGCGCCTGAACGGCCCGGGCACCCGGCGTCCCCTCACGCCGGGTGCCCGGGCCGTTTTCGTTCTCCGCTCGCCGGGTATCCGCATCGGACGACGAGAAGGAGGGAAAGCCGATGGCAGGGACGGACCCTCGCCCGTACTTGACGGAAGCGAAGTACCCGTGTGGACGCGACGAACTCCTGCGGGCCGCCGCGGCGGCCGGAGCGGGCGACGACGTCCTTGGCCCCTTGGGCACGCTGCCCGCCCGTGACTACGCGGACGGGGACGGTGTTTGGGAGGCCATCCGCTCCTACAACGGGGCGCCGATCCACGACACCGCGAAGGAAGCGCCGTGACATGAAGGGGTCCCCCGGCTCCGAGGGGGAGGGAGAGCCGGAGGACCCCGTCATAGTTAACACATTCCCGGCCACGATGTACACGAACGCATACACCTTCGAGTGGCAATCGGGCGCGATCGCCCGAATCGGGCCAGACTGGTGTATTGGCCGCCGGTCAAGAAGCCCGCAGCAGCAGCCGTGCCGCCATCTCCGCGCACGAGCAGCCTCCGTCGACGTCGAAACAGTCGATCGTCAGCGTGTGCCGGGAGAAGTCGAGGTCGACGCAGCCGTCTTCGCTGCATTCGGTGAAACCACCGTCGACGTGGACCACCAGGGTCCCGTGGCAGTGATCGAGCCCATCGGCGCAGAACGCGCACTCCATGGTCATGCCGCCTCCCGCGATCAGGATCGAAGATCGCTTCGGAAAAGTTCTCCTCGATTGCCTTATTACCACCGAGGGACGACAAATCCTGGCATACGCGCGGCGTGTCGTGATACCCGGCGGGTGCCACCGGGCACGACAGTTCACAAAGGAGGGTCAGGCGCTCTTCGGAGTTCGCTTGCCCGACGCGGGTTTCTTGGCCGCCGTGGCCTTCTTGGCGGCTGCGGGCTTCCGGCTCTTCTTCGCCTCGCTCACACTGGCCTGCAAGGCCTCCATGAGGTCGACGACGTCGGCCTTCGCGCCGACGACCTTCGGCTTCGTCGTCTGGTTGCCCGCGGCCTTGGCCTCGATCATGGCTTCCAGGGCCTCACGGTAGGAATCGGTGTACTTGTCCTGCTCGAACACCGGCTCCGAGAGCGAGTCGATCAGCGAACCCGCCATCGTCAGCTCCTGCGGCCGCACCTGCGGCGGATCGTCGTGCAGGAACCCGAAGTCCGGGACGCGGACCTCGTCGGGCCACAACATCGTCGTCATCGTCAGGACATCGCTGTGGACCCGCAGGATCGCGAGCGTCTCCCGCTGCCGGATGGCGACCTTCGCGACCGCCACGTGGCTCGCCTTCTGCAGCGCGTCACGCAGGACCACGTACGGTTTGACGGCGTTCTTCTGCGGTTCGAGGTAGTAGGTCTTGTCGAACTGGATCGGGTCGATGGACTCCAGCGGCACGAACTCGAGCACGTCGATCGCCCGCGACGACGCCAGCGGCAGCTCGGACATGTCCTCGTCGGTGAGCACGACCATCTCGCCGTCGGGCAGTTCGTAGCCCTTGGCGATCTCGGCGTAGGGCACTTCCTCACCGTCGATCGTGCAGAACCGCTTGTACTGGATCCGGCCGCCGTCGGCCTCGTGCACCTGGCGCAGCGAGACGTTCTTGTTCTCGGTGGCCGCGTACAGCTGGATCGGGATGCTCACCAGCCCGAAGGACACCGAGCCCTTCCACATCGAACGCATCGAGCCGCACCTCCGCTGCCGTCACCGACCGTACTCACAGACGGTGACCACGGTAGCCCGAAACGGCGCACCGCGACAGCCCCGCGAACCCGATCGCGGGACCGCCGCGGCCCTGGAATCAGACCTCGGCCAGGTATTTCTCCGCTTTCGCGGGGTCCAGGAACCAGTGCTGGAAGTCGGTCGGATCGGAGAACCCGTTCGCGAACCGCTTCGCCACGGCGGGCTTCTCCCCCGCCGCGCCGATGATCTGGAGCACGTGCGGGGGCGGCGGCTGCAGCATCGCGTTGGTCCAGGTCGTCACGTGCTGGGCGTACTCCCAGTACTTCTCGAACGACGCGGACATCCACTCCTCGTCGAACGGCTTGTCGCCGCGTTCGAGGATAGAGTCCAGATAGGACGCCGCGCAGTGGCTCGCGTTGTTGGAACCCTGGCCGGTGATCGGGTCGTTGGCCACCACGACGTCGGCCATGCCGAGCACGGCGGTCCCCGAGTCGAGCTTGCCGACCGCGTTCCGCACGACGGGCGTGTATCCGCCCGCCAGCGTCGCCTTGTCGTCGGTCAGCACGGCGTTCCGGGACCGCTCGTACTCCCACGGCAGGAACTGCTTCATCAGCGACAGGATCCGGTCGAGATGCTGCTGCGGCGACGGCCGGTCGTCCCAGCAGTCGAGCGGGCCGCCGGGGACACCCTCGAAGAACAGGATGTCGCAGTTCCCGCTCAGCGTGTACGCGGGGATCATGAACAGCTCACCCGCACCGGGGATGATGTTGAACCGCACCGCCGCCTTGTCCGGGTGCTCGGGCCTGCGCTCCAGTCCGTGCACGTAAGCCAGCGAAAGCGCGCGCTGGGGTTCGGTGTAGGGCGAACGCTCCGGCATCCGATCGAACAACTGGACCAGCTCACCCTTGCCCGCCGCGATGACGACCAGGTCGTACAGCTTCGCCAGCGGAGCGAGATCCGACGTGGTGACGCCGTGGATGACGACCTTGCCGCCCCGGTCCTCCACCAGTTCGAGCCAGGCGGCCATCTTCACCCGCTGGTCCACCGACTGCGCGTAGTGCTCCAGCGGCCCGAACCAGTCCAGCACCCGGCTGGAGTCCGGTCCCGCGATGGAAACGCCGAGCCCTTCGACCTTGACGGTCTCTTCCTCCCACAGGTTCAGCTTGTGGTCCCGCTCGTGCTGCAGAGCGGAGTGGAACATGCACTGGGTCGACATCACCTTCCCGGACCGGATCTCGTCCGGCGTCCGCGCCGACATCACCGTGACGTCGTAGTCGTGCGCGAGCAAGCTCAAGGCCAGCTGCAACCCCGACTGTCCGGCACCGACGATCAGAACCTTGCGCATCCTCGACGTTCCTCCCAGAACCGTTCAGCTGAGTGCGGCGAACTCGCGACCAGGCCCGGAGACCACCGCGAGGGACAGCGTGTGCGACACCAGTTCCTGCAGCGTCGCGACCGCCGACTTCGGGTCGCGGGCGTCGCAGGTGACCAGCGGGATGTCCGGGGACAGCGCCAGCGCGTCGCGCACCTCTTCGAGGTCGTGCACCGGCATTCCCTCGAACTGGTTGACCGCGACGATGAACGGCAGCTCGGAGTCGTTCTCGAAGTAGTTGATCGCGGCGAACGACTGGTCGATCCGGCTGGTGTCGACCAGCACGACGGCGCCGAGCGCGCCGCGCGAGAGGTCGTCCCAGAGGAACCAGAACCGGGCCTGTCCGGGGGTGCCGAACAGGTACAGGAGCAGGTCCTCACGCAGGGTGATCCGGCCGAAGTCCATCGCGACCGTGGTGGTGGATTTGGTTCCGGGCGGCACCAGCTCGTCGACGCCGGCCCCCGCCTCGGTCATCCAGGCCTCGTTGCTCAGTGGCGGGACCTCGGAGACGGAGCCGACGAAGGTCGTCTTGCCCACGCCGAATCCACCGGCGACCACGATCTTGGCGGAAATCGCCAGCAGACTGGGGTCAGACCGGGAGGCGCTTGAGTCCATCGAGGATCCTCTCGAGCACGTTCGTATCGTGGTTGTAGGCGTGGGCCGTCGGGTGCACGAAAACGGCGCCCTGGGTGGCGAGGTCGCCGATGAGCACCCGGACCACGCCCAGTGGCAGATCCAGTCCCACCGAAAGTTCGGCGATCGACGAACGATCCCGGGCGCGCTCGTACAGCGAGCGCGATTCGGGCATCAGCGCTTCGGCCAGTGACGGGTCGTAACGCGGGACCGAGATCAAGGTCTCCACCAGCAGCAGCTGGCTGCTCTTCGTCCGGCCGCCGGTCAGCGCGTACGGCCGGATTCTGCGGCTGCGCATCTTGACGGGCCGGTCCGGAGATTGGTCGCTGGACACGGTCATCCTTTCCTTCTCCGGATTGTCAGGCCTGCGGCCGTCGGGCGGTCAGGACCTGCCGGAGTCCCGCTCGCACCTCGGGGGTGAGCGCGTGACCGGCGTTGGTGATGAACTGGGTCATCTCGTAGGCGACGACCTTCATGTCGCAGTCCGGTTCGGTGAGCACCGCGAGACCCGCCTCGGCACCGATCCCCATGAACAGGAAGTATCCGCGGGTGAGCCGGATGATGATCTGCTCGCAGTTGCCCTTGCCGAACAGCGCGGCACTGTTGCCCGCGAGGCTGAGCAGACCGCTCGCGATGGCCGCGAGCTGCTCGGCGTCGTCGCTGGACACCGATTCCGACGCGGTCAAAGGGAAGCCGTCGACGGACATGATCAGCGCGTGGCTGGCACCGTGCACCTTGCGCACGAAGTCGTCGAGCAACCACGTGAAATCCGTGGTCGCGTCCTGGGCGGTCACTGGGTGTTTCCTCCGGTCTCACGCTCGTGCCGGTCGTCGAGGGCGGCACGCTCGCCGTCGGTGAAGGCATCGAGGTCGGCCAGCAGCGCCTCGTGCCCGTCCGCCGCGTCGGCGGACGGGGTGGTCGGCGGGGCCGGTTCGTCGGGCAAAGTCCTGATACTGCGGGAAACCCGGCGCGGCAGACCGCTGGCCGTGGTGCCGCCGTCGGCGGGTGGTTCGAAGGCCGTGCGCGGACGCGGGCTGGGCTTCCGTTCGGGTTCCGGTGCCGCCGAAGGGGCCGGGCGGCGCCGCGGCAGCCCGGACGGTGTCGCGACCGGGTTCCCCACGGGCGCGCCGTTGGTGATCCTGGCCTGCGGCAGCACGACCGTCTGCGAGCCGGACCACTGCTTTTCGACCAGTTCCGAGACCACTGGGACCGGCAGCAGCACGGTGGCGACCGTGCCGTGCGGGGTGCGGCGGTCGAGCTTCACGGTGATCTCGTGCCGGTCGGCGAGCCTGCCGACGACCGCGAGACCCATATGCCGCACGGAATCGTCGTCGAGCACCGGACCCGCCGCCAGCCGCTCGTTCAACGTGGCGAGGCGTTCGGGCGGCATGCCGATGCCCTCATCCTCGATGCGGATCAGCACGCTTCCCTGTTCGGTCAGATGCGCGCTGACGCTGACCGGCGAACTCGGCGAAGACTGGTTCGCCGCGTTGTCGAACAGCTCCGCGAGGATCCGGCTGACGTCTTCGGCGGCGAAACCGACGACACCGAGCGAAACGACGCGGCCGATCGTGATCCGCGAGTAGTGGTCGATCGACGACATCGCGGCCCGCATCACGTCGAGCACGGACGAGATCCCTGTGGTCGTGTCGTCGGCGTCACGGCCGGCGAGGACACGCAGGTTCTCGGCGTTGCGCCGCAACCGGGTCGCCAGGTGGTCGAGGCGGTAGAGCTCGGCGAGGCGGTCGGAGTTCTCCTCCCCCGCCTCCATCGTCTCCAGCTGCGCGAGCAACTGATCGAGCAGGTTGAGGTCGCGCAGCGCGACATTGGAGCAGACCCCGGCGAGCGCGCCGGCGTCCGGCGCCTCCACCGCCGGGCGCTGTTCCACCGGTTGTTCGACCGGCGGAACCGATGGAGCGTGCCGGGGCGGTGCGGCGAGGAACTGCGCCGCGGCGACCCTGGAACGGTCCAGAAGAACCCGTGAGCGGTCAAGCAAGCCTCGAGCCCGCGTCACCATGTGCTTCCACTTCTTTCTCTTCGCATACCCGGACCCGTGTCGCACTCCCCAGCACAACGACGGCCATGCAAGCAGAAGTCACTATCCGTGTCCACAGTCGGTTTCCGTCTAACCGCTGGCAGTGACGGGGTCACGAACGCATTACGGCTGGTGAGCGGTGCACACTAGGCCATTCGGCTCATCTTGGGTGTCCTGCGCCACGGGGGATGTCCGAAAAGTGCGTAGTGCGCATAAATTTGCGTGCCACGCAACTTTTCTCTAGGCTGACGGCATGACCCCGGACCCGGCCGCGCCCTTGGGGCTGCGCGAACGCAAGAAGCGAGCGGCCCGTCGCGCGATGAGCGAGGCTGCGCTCAAGCTCGCCATGGAGAAAGGCGTCGAACAGGTCCGCGTAGAGGACATCGCCACCGCTGTCGGGGTCTCGCCACGCACGTTCAACAACTACTTCTCCAGCAAGGAAGAGGCGATCTGCTCGTTCATCGTCGAACGACAGGAACTCCTGCGGGAGGCGCTGCGCGAGCGGCCTTCGGGAGAGGCGCTGTGGGAGGCTGTCGGAACCGCGACGCTGGAAGCCTACGGCAGCCTGGGAGAACCGAATCGCGGCTCGGTCGAGCTGGCGCGGTCACTGCTCTTGCACCCGTCCGTGCAGGGCGAGTTCCTCAAGGCGCACGCCAAGGTCGAACAGGTACTGGCGGACGCCATCCTGGAGCGTGCGGGCGCGGGCGCGGAAAACGCGTTGAACGCGCGGCTCATGGCGGCGATCGTGGAGTCCGCGGTGAAGACCGCGTTCTTCAGCTGGCTGATCGACGAGGGCTCCAGGCCGTTCCTGGAGACGCTCGACGTCCTCCTGTACGAGGCCGCGGCGGGCATCCCCTCGCTCACCGGCGCGAACCCGAAGAAGCAGTGACACCCTACCCACCACTGGGGGAGAAACCGTTGTGCTGACGAAGTTGTTGCGCATTCACCTGCGCCCGTACCGGCGAGACCTGTGGCTGATCGTGCTGCTGCAGTTCGTCCAGACCCTCGCCGGGCTCTACCTCCCCACGCTGAACGCCGACATCATCGACGGCGGCGTGGTCAAGGGCGACATCGACTACATCCTCGGTGTCGGCGGCGTCATGCTGCTGGTGTCGCTGGTGCAGATCGCCTGCTCGATCGGCGCCGTCTACTACGGCGCCCGGACCGCGATGGCGGTCGGCCGGGACGTCCGCGGCGCGATCTTCCACCGGGTCCAGGACTTCTCCGCCCGCGAAGTCGGCCAATTCGGGACGCCGTCGCTGATCACCCGCACCACCAACGACGTCCAGCAGGTGCAGATGCTGACGTTGATGGCCTTCACCCTGATGGTCTCCGCGCCGATCATGTGCTTCGGCGGCATCATCATGGCGCTGAACCAGGACGTCACCCTCTCGTGGCTGCTCGTGCTCGCGGTGCCGATCCTGGGTATCTCGGTCGGGGTCATCATCGCGAAGATGCGTCCGGCGTTCCGGCTGATGCAGGAGCGCATCGACAAGATCAACCAGATCCTGCGCGAGCAGATCATGGGGATCCGCGTGATTCGGGCGTTCGTCAAGGACACGCACGAACGGCGGCGGTTCACCAGGGCCGACACCGAACTGCTGGACGTCTCGCTCGTCGTCGGCAGGCTGATGGCCCTGATGTTCCCCATCGTCATGCTCGTGATGAACGCCTCCAGCGTCGCCGTGCTGTGGTTCGGCGGGCTGCGCATCGACGACGGCAGCATGCAGATCGGCGCGCTCACCGCGTTCCTGTCCTACCTGATGCAGATCCTGATGGCGGTCATGATGGCCACCTTCATGTTCATGATGGTGCCCCGCGCCGAGGTCAGCGCCGAGCGCATCACCGAGGTGCTCGACACGCACACCAGCGTCGTCCTCCCCGCGAACCCGGTCAGCCCCGGCGAGGTACACGGACGGCTCGAACTGTCCGATGTGGAATTCCGTTACCCCGGCGCGGAGAAGCCGGTGCTGCAGGAGATCTCGCTGCTGGCCCTGCCCGGCGAGACCACCGCGATCATCGGCAGCACGGGCAGCGGCAAGACCACGCTGCTCAACCTGATCCCCCGGCTGATGGACGCCACCGAGGGCTCGGTGCGGGTCGACGGCGTCGACGTCCGCGAACTGGATCAGACCGTGCTGTCCGACGCCGTCGGGCTGGTGCCGCAGAAGCCGTACCTGTTCGCCGGGACGGTCGCGAGCAATCTTCGCTACGGCAAGGCCGACGCCACCGACGAAGAGCTCTGGCACGCGCTGGAAGTGGCTCAGGGCAAGGACTTCGTCGAGCGGATGCCGGAGGGGCTGAACTCCCCCATCGCCCAGGGTGGGACCAACGTCTCGGGCGGGCAACGCCAGCGGCTCGCGATCGCGCGGATGCTGGTGCGGCGTCCCGAGATCTACCTCTTCGACGACTCCTTCTCCGCGCTCGACTACGCGACCGACGCCGCGCTGCGGCGGGCGCTCGCGGCGGAGACCGCCGAGGCGACCGTGGTCATCGTCGCGCAGCGGGTCAGCACGATCCGCAACGCCGACCGCATCGTCGTGCTCGACGAAGGCCGCGTCGTCGGCAGCGGAACCCATACCGAACTCATGGACACGAACGAGACCTATCGGGAGATCGTGCTGTCCCAGCTGACCGAGCGGGAGGCCGCCTGATGAGCGCGCCCGAGTCCACTTCGGACACCAAGAACACCCCGGCCGAGCCGGTGGGCGAGCGCGCGAGCGCGGCACGGGGACCCGGCCCCGGAGGAGGCGGTTTCGGGCGCGGCCCCGCCGGCTTCATGGGCGGGCAGTCCGCCGAAAAAGCCCTGGACTTCAAGGGATCCCTGAAACGGCTGCTGCGGCTGCTGCAGCCGCAGCGCGCCGTGCTGTACGGCATCCTGCTCTTCGGCATCGCCAGTGTCACGCTGAGCGTCATCGGCCCGAAGATCCTCGGGATGGCCACGGACCTCATCTTCGCGGGCGTCGTCGCGAAGGACATGCCCGCGGGCGTGAGCAAGGAAGAGGTCATCGCCGGGCTGCGGGCCGCGGGCGACAACACCGTCGCCGACCTGTACTCGGGGATCGATTTCGTCCCCGGCCGGCGCATCGACCTCGACGCCGTCGGCCAGGTCCTGCTGTGGGTCCTGCTGCTCTACATCGTGGCGTCGTTCTTCTCGCTGCTGCAGGCAAGGCTGACCACGAACCTGGTCCAGCGGGCGGTGTTCGACCTGCGTGAGCGGATCGAGGAGAAGTTCGCCAAGCTCCCGTTGAGCTACTTCGACCGCCAGCCGCGCGGCGAGGTGCTGAGCCGGGCGACCAACGACATCGACAATCTCGCGCTGTCCCTGCAGCAGACCCTCGCGCAGATCGTGTCGTCGCTCCTGATGGTCGTCGGCGTGCTCGTGATGATGTTCGTCATCTCGCCCCTGCTGGCGCTCGTCGCGCTGCTTTCGGTTCCGGCGTCGGTGCTCGTCGCGGCCAAGATCGGCAAGAAGGCGCAGCCGCAGTTCATCAAGCAGTGGTCCACCACCGGACGGCTCAACGCGCATATCGAGGAGATGTACACCGGGCACTCGCTGGTCAAGGTGTTCGGCCGCCGCGAGGAGGCCGAAGAGGTCTTCCGTGAGCACAACGACACGCTCTACGGAGCGAGCTTCAAGGCGCAGTTCATCTCGGGCACCATCCAGCCCGCGATGATGTTCATCGGGAACCTGAGCTACGTGCTGGTCGCCGTGATCGGCGCGCTGCGGGTGGCGTCCGGGACGCTGTCGCTCGGCGACGTCCAGGCGTTCATCCAGTACTCGCGGCAGTTCAGCCAGCCGGTCACGCAGATCGCCAGCATGGCGAACCTGCTGCAGTCCGGGATCGCGTCCGCGGAGCGGGTCTTCGCACTGCTCGACGCGGACGAGCAGGAACCCGAGCCCACCGAACCCGCGCGCGTGGAGAACGTGCGGGGCCAGGTCGAGTTCGAGCATGTGTCGTTCCGGTACACCGAGGACACGCCGCTCATCGAGGACCTGTCGCTCACCGTCGAACCGGGGCACACCGTCGCCATCGTCGGCCCGACCGGCGCCGGGAAGACCACGCTGGTCAACCTGCTCATGCGGTTCTACGAACTCGACGGCGGCAGGATCACCCTCGACGGCGTCGACATCGCCAGGATGGACCGCGAGGACCTGCGGGCCAAGACCGGCATGGTGCTGCAGGACGCGTGGCTGTTCGGCGGCACGATCGCGGAGAACATCGCCTACGGTTCGGCGGGCGCCACGCACGACGAGATCGTCGCGGCCGCCAAGGCGACCCACGTCGACCGGTTCGTCCGCACCCTCCCCGACGGGTACGACACGGTGATCGACGACGAGGGCGGCACGGTCAGCACCGGCGAGAAACAGCTGATCACCGTCGCGCGGGCGTTCCTGGCGAAGCCCGCGATACTCATCCTCGACGAGGCCACCAGCTCCGTCGACACGCGGACCGAGGTGCTGATCCAGCGGGCGATGAATTCGCTGCGCGAAGGACGGACCAGTTTCGTCATCGCGCACCGGCTCTCCACCATCCGCGACGCGGACGTCATCCTGGTGATGGAGAACGGATCGATCGTCGAACAGGGCGACCACGAAACACTGCTGCTCACCGGTGGTGCGTACTCCCGGCTCTATGCCGCCCAGTTCGCGGAGGCGCTGGCCGAAACCGACTGAACCGCATCGCGCGAAGGCCTCTTTTCCTGCTGTTACCGTGGGAAAAGGGGCCTTCGACGTACGGAAGGGGCGTGAACGGCGCTAGGCTTTGCGTGACTGGATCCGGAGAGGGGTGCGCTGGCCGACCATGGCGGAGAAACTCGGCGAATACCGCCGTAAGCGCAGACCAGGGCGGACTCCCGAGCCCCTTCCGGATCGCGACGGGAAGACCGGTTCCGACGATCTGTTCGTCATCCAGGAGCACCACGCGAGCAGCCTGCACTGGGACATCCGCCTCGAACGGGACGGAGTACTCGTCTCCTGGGCGGTGCCGAAGGGCCTGCCGATGTCGCCGGATCTCGAACGGCTCGCCGTGCACACCGAAGACCACCCGATGGAATACCTCACCTTCGAAGGCGAGATACCCGCGGGCGAATACGGCGGCGGCACCATGACGATCTGGGACACCGGCCGGTACGAAACGCTGCACTTCAACGACCACAAGGTCGAAGTCGTCTTCCACGGCGAGCGAGCACGCGGGAAATACCTGTTCCTCAACGTGAAGAAGGACGGCAGGGACAACGGCTGGCTGCTCAAGAGGCTCGATCCGGCCGATCCCGGCCGCGCGGGACTCCCCTCGTTCCTCGCCCCGATGCTGGCCAAACCGGGGCGGCTTCCTTCGACGAGCGAAGACGCGGACTGGGCCTACGAATTCGACTGGTCCGGGCGCCGCGCCCTGATCCGGGTGTCCGGGGGACGGATCACCGCCTACGACGATTCGGGGGACGACGTCACCGGGCTGTATCCCGAATTCCGCGGCCTCGGGGAGCAACTCGGCGCCACGGAAGCCTTTCTGGACGGGGAGATCGTGGTCTTCGACGGCGGAAAGCCGAGTCCGGACGGGCTGGGGCATCGCGCGCGGGCGACGAAGAATTCCGCGAAACGGCTCACCTCCCGGTATCCGGCGTTCTACCTGGTGAACGACCTCCTGCATCTCGACGGCCGCTCGTGTCTCGGCTCGTCCTATGTGGAACGACGAGAACTCCTCGACGAACTCGGGCTCGGCGGACCGCATTGGCAGGTCCCGCGGTACTACCTCGGGGATGGCGGCGCGGTCACGCGGGCGGCCCGCGAACACGGGCTCGCCGGCGTCGTCGCCAAACGGGCCGGCTCCGCGTACCACCCGGGACGGCGCACCGGAGAATGGCTTTCCATCACCGGAACCCTGGTGCAGCAAGTGGTTCTGGGCGGCTGGCGGCCGGGCGGCGGCAGCCGGGCGGACACGTTCAGCTCGCTGCTGCTCGGCGTCCCGCACGGGGATGGCCTGCGGTACATCGGTAACGTCGGCGTCGGCTTCGCGGGCGACGAACTGGCGGAGCTCTCCCGGCGGTTGTTCCGCTTGGAGTGCAAGACATCCCCGTTCCACTCCGTCCCGGACAAGCAGGCGCGGGACGCGCGCTGGTCACGGCCGACCATCGTCGGCGAGGTCGTCTTCGGCGGCTGGACCGACGCGGGCTGCCTGCGCAACCCACGCTGGCGCGGTCTGCTGCCGGACGTCACCGCCGACGAGGTCGAGCTCGACGGGGTCTAACGCCCAGGACACGGCCTAGAGCCGCAAATCCTCCACATCACGTCGAACGTCGAGGTCGGCTCCGACTCCGCTGACGTCCAGGATCCGTGACACCAACGGGGTCTTCACGATCACCGAGAACCGGGGCGCCACGGCGTTGGCCTCCTCGAGCACGTGCAAACCCGCGCAACTGAGGAAACCGACCCTGGAGAGGTCCAGGATCACCTGCTTACCCGTGACACACGCACCGGTGAGCTCAGTGCGGAACCGTCCGACCGTGGCCGCGTCGATCTCGCCCACCGCGGTAAGGACGAGGACGCCGTCCTTGCGGCGGCTGGTGGTCACGGCCAGGGGCGGGGCTTCGCCGGGTATGCGCTGGCCAGGCAACATTGGGAGCGCCTCTCTCCAGACCACCAAGTCCCCTCGACGGTACTCGGCGAGGGCGAGAGGTCAACCCGGGCTACCTCATTTGAGCCATTTCGGGCGAGAACCTTTACCCATGTCTTGCCATTGCCCGGCGAAGCGCCGGTGCGCGGACTCGGCGGCGGCGATGGAACGTCCGTGCAGGACCCCATAGGTGAAAGCGTTTTCGTTCTCGGCGTACGCGCGCAGGCCCAGGAGCCGCAAGACCTCCCTGGTGACCACGATGTCGTGATGCGTGCCGAGCGTGGACTGCACCGCCTTGACGTTCTTTCGCCATTTTCGAAGCTTCTTGCCGGTCACCGGCCTGACCGTGTCCGCCGCGTACCGGGCTCGCTTGGCCTTCTTGCGCACCTCGTGCAGTGCGGCGTCCTGTTCCGCACCGAGCTCCAGTTCGCTCGCCGCGGCGACGGCCTTGCCCAGCTTCCGGCTCGAACGAGCAACCGCCTTGCGTAGTTCCTTCTTATCGTCCTTGATCTTCCGCGGTTTGCGGACGAGCTTTTCCAATGCCCGCATCAGATCCGTGTACCGCTTGCTGTCGAGCGCCCGGATCGCCCGCGCCTTGGCCTCTTCCGCTTCGCGCGCGAAGTGCCGCGTCATCAGCTGCTCGACATTGCCCAGCACCAGCTCGACCGGCAACGCCCTGACCTCGTCGTGCAGGCGCGCGGACATCACCTCCGTGTCTCTCGCCGGGCCGAGTTCGCCTCCGAGCCAGCGAAGCTCGGCGGCGAGCCCGTCCGCGACGTCCGGATCGAGGGAGCGCCGGAAGGTCCGCAGCGCGCTGCGCAACCGCCTGCTCGCGACCCGCATCTGATGCACCGCGTCCTCGGCGTCCCGGCGGACGCCGATGTCGTTGCGTCGCAACGCGTCCAGCTCCGCGGCGAGATAGTCCGCCAGCACCGAACCCGACGCTCCCCCGGCCGAGGGCACGAGGTCGTCGGTCAAGCGGCGGAGCTTCGACGGCCACCTCGACCGCTCCGCGCCCGCTTCCAGGACAGCCTGGTCCAGGCTGTCGAGCACTTCGGGATCGGCACCGGGCGAGAGCTCGATCTCGATCTCCCGCCAGCGGTCCAGGTGCGCCTTCTCCCCGCCAGCTTCGCCGGTGACGACGTCGTCGGTCAGCGTCGCGAGCTCGCGGCCTTCGGCGTCGAGCAAGGCGTACGAGGTGCGCTCGGTGCGAAGATGCGCGGCCTGGACGAGCTTCGCGCCGAGGGTGTGCGCCCTGACGAGCTTCGCCAGCGCGCCCGGCACCTTGTCCGGCTTGCCCGCCAGCGGGAGGCGGAGCTCCTCTCGCCGGTCTTCGCCGACCGGGAGTTTGAGGTGCCAGCCCTCGTCACTTCCGCCCAGCCTCCGCCGCAGCGTGATACCTGCCTGCGCGAGCCGGAAGTCGGAGGTGTCGAAGTACGTGGCGTCGAGGACGTCGACCCTCGGCTCGGCCTGGTTTGCCACGGGACCGACCGGGACCAGCGGCGGGATGGGCCTGTCGGCCGCCAGGTCGTACTTCCGCTCGATCTCCGTCTCGGCGACCGGGGCACCACCCTGCGTCTTCGTCACCACGAACTCCTTCTCCTCGGCTACCAGGAAGGATTACCCCAGTAGGTGACCGCGGGAAACCCCGGACGGCTCACTCGTCCATCCGGTCGTACCGGTCCGCCCATTCGGCGAGCATCTGGCGTGATCTCTCCTCGGTCAGGGTATCGCTTTCGAGCCTCGCGACAAGGGAATAATAGGCCTCGACCGCCACCCGATCGTCGATGAACACCCCGGCCGCATAGGAATCCGTGTACACCACCGCCGGATGTTCCGTGAATTCCATGATGGTGAACGAATTCTCGAGCACCATGCCCACTCCGTCGCTTTCCGGGACGATACGAATGGAGCAATACGGCAGGTTCGCCGACAGGACGAGGTGGAGCAGTTGCTCGTGCATGATCCGGGGGCAGCCGACGACCGAACGCAGCGCGCGCTCGTGGACGTAGAACCGGCACCTCGGCGGACGATCGCGCCGCAGCAGCCGCTGCCGCTCCATCCTGGCGTTCACGACCTGGTCCAGCTGAGCCTGGTCGCGGTTGCCGATCAGCTCGAAGGCGGTGCGGGCGTACGGTTCGGTCTGGAGCAGCCCGGGGAGGGTCAACGACTCGTAGCGCACCAGGCTGTGCGCGAGATTCTCTTGGATAGCAAGGGATTTCATCGGATCGACGAGTTCGTCGAAATACGGCCGAACCCAGTAGAGGTCACCGCCGGGCTGGGTCAGTTCCAGCAGCAGGTCACGTTCGGGCTCCGCCTCGCCGCAGGTCGCGAGATACAGCGCCGCGTCCACGATGGACAGCTCACGCAGCCCTTGTTCCCACCTCGTGACCTTGCTCTGCAACCAGCCGTTACGGCGGCTGACGTCGGCTCCGCTGAAGTGCCTGCGCTGCCGGAACGCCTTCATGCGGTGGCCCAGTTCCCGGGTCCGCGCCGTCGAATCCTTCTCAACCATGCGGGCCAAAATAGGGCCGAACTCCGGCCGCGCGGTGATAGCCACGCGGTGATTCACCTCAACTGCTGATAACTTGCGCTCGCGCATTTCTGCGAAGGGCCACTTCGCAAGCGAAGCACCTTCGCGAGCGAAGCGTTCTTTAACTTTATAGCGAACGAAAGGAATGCGGGCGAGTTATCCGGAAGTGGATTTCTTGCGGCACGGCAGACCGCCGCTTGTCGCCCTGGCGCCTCCCGCGGGCGGGCAGCCGGGAGCGAGGCGGCACGGTGCGGGGTCGGGTGGGTCGTGAGTGTTTCGGGTCGTTAGAACCCAATGTCACGTGGCTTAGGTTGATCTTGGGTGAGGTTGACAGGTGGGCGAAGGCTCCCTTCGCTGCGTCTGAAGGGACGAACGGGCGCCTTCGGCCTGGTCGTGGGTCGAGGGGGTCGTGGGGGGGGGTTTTGGGTTTTCCCCCCAAAAACCCCCCCCCCCCCCCCCCCCCCCCCCCCCCCCCCGCAACCAAGTGGATGATCCTCCTTCCACCCACC